>NZ_JAQNCQ010000192.1:0-8103 GCF_028368005.1 Geitlerinema sp. CS-897
TACTGTGGAGCAGTTTTAATGGGGGGACTACTCAGTTGCGTCGGATTACCCAGCCAAGCCCAAGATACCACAGCACAATTAAATCAGGCTATTTGTATTGAGGATTGGGACGGTGCGATCGCGATTCTCGATAATGTCATCTCAGATTATCCTAACAGTCAGAATACATTGGGAGAATATCGCGATCGCCTCCAACAACTCTCTACTACAGGATTGAGTGAAGAACAAAAAGCCCAATACTGTTCTTTAAACCCAGACCCATCAGATTTCCCGCTTCTCACTGCTGATGAAGAAACTCCTCTCAGCGCTCGTGTTTCAGAGTATTACCAACAACTCAAATCCGGTATGAGATACGATGACATTGCTACCCTCATCGGTCGTCCGGGAAAACTAGATTATCTATCTTCTTCCTACACTTGGATAGCTGAGAATACTTCTACGTTAAGCGCCACATTTTCAAATAACGAGTTGGAGGATTTGACCATTGGCGAATCCATAGACTGTAGAGAAAATGGCGAGTGTGACGCCATTATAGCTGCTCCGGCTGAGTTTAAGAAACTACAAGAACGCTTAGAAGTAGGAATGAACGCTCAAGCGGCTTTACAATACATTACACGGGAATTAGGAGAACCGACATGGCTAGGAGAAACGGTGATGTACGATTGGCAATTTCGAGAAGAAGGTATCTATTGCCGGATTTTTGCATATTTTGCTAACAGGGATGGACAAGTAACAACCTACGGAAAATTGTGTGTCAAGGAAACACAGATAGAGATGTAGCCGCCGCGCAGGTAGTAAGGCAACGTGGACTTGCAGCCGTCGGGCATCCCCCCGTAGCTCCCCTTGCTAAGGGGGGTTGGGGGGATGAGGGGTTAAGCGTAGGCTCCCCTTAGACCCAAGAATCTCCAGCTGGAGAGTGTCAAGTCCCGGTTACAGTCCCAAACCCGCAAAAGGTGATAAATTAGAAGCTCTATACTCTATCGGAAATTTTTCAAACCCAAGTCCCGTGGCCCGAGCGTCCTATTCACGACAACTTCTAGACAGCGTGCGAGCGTTCGTGCAACCGCCACCGCCGCGCCGCGCGTCTCGTCGAAAATCCCCAAACCACTTACGAGAATGGGGAGGTTGGGTGTTGGCTGCCGTTCTCGCCGCGACGATGTTGGTATGGAATTGGAAACTTTTCCTGTCCACGGGAATCGGAATGTCCGTGACCGTGGGGGCTTATCTGCTGTCTCAGTCTTCTTGGACAGTGCGCTGGTCCGACGTGCGCCGTTGGCTGTCCGACTTAAACCGTCCCATCACGGTGGCGGTTGTCAGTGGGGGACTGTCCACGGTTTCCACCTACATGGCCGCTGAAATTTGGGCAACTGCGGAAAATCGCTGGATGGCTGGCGGTTCGATTTTGCAAGGATTGGCGACACTGGGTATTTTACTGCTGTTAGCCTGGCAGACCCTCAGTCGCGTGTTGGGACGCGAAGGGGTCAACGTCAACGCAACCCTCGATCGCCTTAGTGAAAACGATCCCCTCAAACAACTGGTGGCGTTGCGACAACTCGAACGCTGGGTGACGGGGGGAACGGTCGATGTAGGCGAACGTCGGACGATTGGGGAGTGTTGCCGGGTGTTGCTGTCGCGACAACTCGAGCCGGTGGTTCGAGAGGCAGCCTTGGAAACCCTCAGTGCGGTGAACGCTCAAGCTGCGCCGTCGTTACCGGAAGGGGCAACCGCCGCGATCGATTTGCGTCCTTCGAGAAAGGCGGCGACGCGAAAAAGAAAAATTTCGTTGTAAGGTGCGGCGATAAGCTGCACGCCGAGGGGTAAACCCGTCGGACGGCGGACGGGAACGTTGAGGACGGGCAGTCCGGCGAATGAAATCGGCTGGGTAAACAGTCCCAGATGAGGGCGCACGAGGATGTCTCGACCGTCGAGAACCATCGTTTTCTGTCCCAAGTGCGGCGCAATGCAAGGCGTCGAAGGTGCTAGGAGAACGTCGACGCGTTGGAACAGCTCGCGCAGGCGATCGCGATACCAGGTTCGGAACCGTTGCGCTTGCAGATACCAGTTCGCGGGGATTAACGCTCCAGCCAGGAAGCGATCGCGCGTTGCCGGATCGAACTCGTCGGCCTGCGATCGCAAGTCGTCTAAATGGAGGTTGCTGCCTTCGCTGGCGGTGATGAGATAGGCTGCTGCCCTCGCGCGAGCTGCTTCGGGAATCGATACCACCTCAGTCGCGTTTAGGGCGTTAGCGATAGTGGAGACGGCGTCTAATGCTTCTGTTTTTGCATTTTTAGCAAAATAGTCCCCCAAAACGGCGATGCGAATACCATCGATTTCGGGCTGGAGAAGCGGCGAGACGGGAGCGATCGCCCGTGTCGTACACACGGCATCGCGCAGATCGGCACCTTGCAGGACATCGAAGGCCGCCGCCAGATCTCGCGTCGATCGCCCAAACGGACCGATACAGTCCAAGCTTCCCGAAAACAGAACCGTTCCCGCCCGCGACAGTCGCCCGTAAGTCGGTTTCAAGCCGAACGCGCCACACAAGGCCGCCGGAACGCGAATCGAACCGTTCGTATCCGAGCCGAGAGTCAGAGGAACCAACCCCCCAGCCACCGCCGCCGCCGAACCGCCAGACGATCCCCCCGCGATGCGCGTTAAGTCGTGGGGATTGCGCGTCGCTCCGTAGTGGTGGTTTTCCGTGACGAAGCCGTAGGCAAACTCGTCCATATTGAGGGTTCCCAGCAAGATCGCCCCGGCTCGTTGCAGGCGCGTAATGGCAGTGGCGTTAACAGAGGCAGGGGGACGGCTGGCGTACAGTTTCGACCCGGCGAGGGTGGTGAGACCTTCGACATCGAAGAGGTTTTTGACGGCGAAGGGAACCCCCGTCAGAGAGCCGAGACGTTCGCCGTTTGCCCGTTGGCGATCGATCTCGTTCGCTTGCTGCAAAGCGCGATCGCCCAACACCGTCGTAAAACAATTCAGTGACGAATCGGCGCGATCGATGCGATCGAGGGCGGCGCGCACGACCTCTGTTGCCGATACCGTTCCCTGTTTGACCGCTTCGGCGGTGGCGATGGCGTCGGCGGTGTCGAGGTCGAAACTCACGGCTCGAATTTAGGCGACATTTCGATGTCTTCAGGCAGGGGAAACGCCATCACCGCTTGCGCCGCCTGTTGCAACGTCTCGAAATTTTCAAGCACACCGGGCATCTGTTCCTCTGAAATCGATAAATCGAGGAGTTTCGCCGTAATTTCGACGACTGTTTGAGTGTCTGTCGGTGTTTGATTCATTCTGACGCATCCATCACGATCTCGAATTCCAACCCATCGCGATCGCGGAAATTGTAGGTAAAGTGGTCGGTGACGTTCGTATCGCTCAGTTCCAGGTTATAAAATTCCATCGCCTCAGCCTCGAAATAGGGACCGGCGTGCCAAGTTCCCACCTCGAGTTTAATAAAACAGTTTCCCGGTACGAGAAACGCCGCCAAGCGATCGCGATCGGGGCGATCGTCCGCACTCGGCGGTGCCACCGCGATCGCCCAGGATTTCCCCCCCAACGACCCCAAACATTGCGTACAGCGAACGTGGCGGGTAATGCGATCGAAGCGCAGCCCACGATCGCGCAACCGCATAATATAAAACCGAGGCGTTCCCCGAGTCAGATCGAGTCGAGCGTCCGTCTCGTCGAACGGCTTCCCGTCCTCACTAGCAAAAATTGCCTGACCGTAGGGACGAAAATTTTCCGGCGTCAGCGGCTGAGCCGTTAACGGTTGCAGTGTCATCGTCTGACTCATCTTACATCTAGCTCCCGAACCATTGCGATCGCTGCGATCGGATTTCGACCTTAACACGACCGAGTCTCCCGACAAGACTTCTCCCGAGCGTTCCCAGAGTCTGATAAACTTCGCACTGGATAACGGATAACGGACGACTGGTCGCAGCAAAGGTGGTAGTCTTTAAGATGGCATATTTTAACAGTCTGTAATACTGCCACCCCCTTCTTGACAGACGAATCACATATACAAGCATGGTCACCACGGCAGAAAAAACCAATACTGGCTACATTACTCAAATCATCGGCCCCGTTGTGGACGCCAAGTTCCCGAGCGGTCAATTGCCGGAGATTTACAACGCCCTGAAAATCGAAGGTACCAACGAAGCAGGTAAAGAGATTTCTTTGACCTGCGAAGTTCAGCAACTTCTGGGCGACAACCAAGTTCGCGCCGTTGCAATGAGTTCCACGGACGGCTTAGTGCGCGGCATGGAAGTCGTCGATACCGGAGCTGCCATTAGCGTTCCCGTCGGGAAAGCCACCTTGGGTCGCATCTTCAACGTCCTCGGCGAACCCGTCGACCGAAAAGGCGACGTTCCCACCCAAGAAACCTCTCCCATCCACCGCGAAGCCCCCAAACTCACCGAACTGGAGACCAAACCCTCCATTCAGGAAACGGGGATTAAAGTGGTCGACCTGCTGGCTCCCTACCGTCGCGGTGGAAAAGTGGGTCTGTTCGGCGGTGCTGGCGTGGGTAAAACCGTCATCATCATGGAACTGATCAACAACATCGCCAAAGCTCACGGTGGCGTGTCCGTGTTCGGCGGTGTGGGCGAACGCACCCGTGAAGGAAACGACCTTTATAACGAAATGATGGAGTCTGGGGTTATCGACGAAGAAAACCTAGAAAACTCCAAAGTCGCCCTCGTCTACGGTCAGATGAACGAACCCCCCGGTGCGCGGATGCGTGTCGGTCTGTCGGCTCTGACGATGGCTGAATACTTCCGCGACGTGTCCAAACAGGACGTGTTGCTGTTTATCGATAACATCTTCCGCTTCGTACAAGCCGGTTCCGAGGTGTCGGCACTGCTGGGTCGGATGCCTTCTGCGGTGGGATACCAGCCCACCCTGGGGACGGAAATGGGCGAACTGCAAGAGCGCATTACCTCCACCACTGAAGGATCGATTACCTCGATTCAAGCAGTTTACGTCCCGGCGGACGACTTGACCGACCCCGCTCCGGCCACGACCTTCGCTCACTTAGACGCGACCACCGTGTTGTCTCGTGCGCTGGCGTCCAAAGGGATTTACCCGGCGGTCGATCCCCTCAACTCCACCTCGACGATGCTGCAACCGGAAATCGTCGGCGACGAACACTACGGCACCGCTCGCGCCGTTCAAGCAACGCTGCAACGGTACAAAGAACTGCAAGACATCATCGCCATTTTGGGTCTCGACGAACTGTCTGAAGACGACCGTTTGACGGTGGCTCGCGCTCGGAAGATCGAGCGTTTCCTGTCTCAGCCGTTCTTCGTGGCGGAAGTGTTCACGGGATCGCCGGGTCAGTACGTGAAGCTCGAAGACACCATCAAAGGCTTCCAAATGATTCTCAACGGCGAACTCGACGACCTGCCCGAACAAGCGTTCTACCTCGTCGGCGATATCAGCCAAGCCAAAGCCAAAGCTGACAAACTCAAAGCAGAAGCGCAGTAGGTTGCGCGGATGGCTTCTCCTCGCTCCTCTTCCACTTAACGGAAGAGGGGTTGAGGTCGAAAGCGACTGCTTTGTCACGGTTAACGATTTACCACGCCAAAAAAAATTGCCGAACATAAATTTATGACTTTACAAGTTCGCGTTATCGCACCGGATAAAACGGTTTGGGATGCGGAAGCCGAAGAAGTGATTTTACCGAGTACGACCGGACAGCTCGGTATTCTCAGCGGTCACGCTCCGTTGTTGAGCGCCCTCGATACGGGCGTGATGCGCGTGCGCCCCGGTAAAGAGTGGGTGCCGATCGCGCTGATGGGTGGATTCGCTGAAGTCGAAAGCGATTTGGTCACGATCCTCGTCAACGGTGCCGAACGGGGCGACAGTATCGATCGCCAAACGGCTCAGGAAAACTACGATAAAGCCCTCCAACGCGTTGAAGCGTCGGTCTCGGCGGCTCGCGTCGAACAAATTCAAGCCAAACAAGCCCTAAAACGCGCTCGGGCATTGTTGCAAGCCGCAGGTGGCACAGTTTAAGCACTGTGCGATCGAGCAATTCGCGATCGCACGGCGATCGCCAAAAAAGGGGAGTGTCGAAACCTCCCCTTTTTGAGTTGAGGTCGCAAGGGCCTCTCGGGATTCTGTCGCGATCTTGAAAACGCGGTAGAACTTGAGAAGAGTGGAACAAACCGATCGATCGCAACTCTCGAACGTACCTCATGAAGACGCTTTTTCGCAAACCGAAACGCCAACGGCCGCGCCCTCGAAAAACCCGTATTCTCGTCAGTCGGATTGGAAAATACCGCCTCATCGAAACGGGAATTCCCGGATTCGATTGGAGCGATTTGTATCACTGGCTGTTGAGTTTGTCGTGGTGGGGCTTTTTAGGACTGGTGGCTGCCACCTATCTGGTGGTCAACCTGCTGTTTGCTACGGCTTACGTCCTCTTGGACGGCAACGGTATCGCCAACGCCGAACCGGGGTCGTTTTCCGATGCCTTTTTCTTCAGCGTGCAGACGATGGCTACCATCGGCTACGGGGCAATGTACCCGCAAAGTCTCGTGACTCATTTACTGGTGGCGATCGAGGTGTTGGTGGGATTGTTGGGCGTGGCGATGGCGACGGGGTTGATGTTCGCCCGCTTTACGCTGCCGAGCGCGCGCGTGCTGTTCAGTCAAGTGGCGGTCGTCTGTCCCTATCGGGGAATTCCCACGCTGATGTTTCGCGCGGCTAACCGACGGGGGAATTTTATCGTCGAATCTCAGTTTCGCGTCAGCGTGTTGCTTCCGGAAACGACGGAGGAAGGCCACACCATGCGGCGGTTGCACGATTTGAATTTGGTGCGATCGGAAACGCCCTTTTTCTCGTTGTCGATGACGCTGATGCACCCGATCGACGAATCGAGTCCGCTGTTTGGTAAGTCGCCGTCGTTTTTAGCCGAACTCGACACGCAAGTTGTCGTGATGATGACCGGATTAGACGAAACCCTCTCCCAAACCATTCACGCCAGTAAGTTCTACACTGCCGACGATTTGCGCTGGAACGCCCGTTTCGTCGATATTATTTCGATTTTGCCCAACGGCGATCGCTATGTCGATTACGACCATTTTCACGCGGTCGAACCGATGGCGATCGATAGTGAACTGACGGTTGAAAATCGGTAAGGCTGTCTCGAGAGCCAAAAACAGAAGCATCTCCGACTACCCGTTACCCTGTAAGATAAATTTGCTCAAGGTAAATACGATCGAGATTATATGGACGCGGCCGAACTGATACATCGCTACGCCGCAGGCGAACGAGATTTTAGTGGTGTCGATATCCGACGCATTCGTTTGAGTCGAGCTGACCTGTATCAAATCTGTCTGAAGGACGCGATCCTGTCTGGGGCGTCGCTGACTGATGCGGACTTGCGCGGGGCAGATTTGACTCGTGCCGATCTGGCCAACGTCAACATGAACGGGGCGTCTCTGGTGGGAGCGTCTTTGTACGGCGCGGATTTGACCGGGGTAGAAATGCGCTACGTGGATTTGTACCGCGTCGATTGTCGCAACGCCATCCTGACCGGAGCGGATTTGTTCGAGGCGGATTTGCGAGAAACGAATTTGGAAAACGCGGATTTGTGCGAGACGATCTTACGAAAAGCCAATTTACGTCAGGCGAAACTCGATGGCGTCAAACTTCACGATGCGGATTTGCGCGATGCGGATTTGCGGGGCGCGAGCTGGCAAGGGGTGGAGTTGGTTCGCGCTTGTTTTGAAGGAGCGAACCTCAGTTATACGAATTTGCCCGAAGTCTCGCTCAACGAGGCTAACTTACGTAAGGCTAATTTGAATTCTTCGATTTTGAGTAAAGCCTCGTTAAGTGAAGCCGATCTCAGTGGGGCGTCTTTGAAAGGGACTAAACTAGATGGAGCGAATCTGTTCGGTGCGAATTTGAGCGGTGTCGATCTCACTCAAGCCGATCTGAAAATGGCCGATTTGACCGGGGCAGATTTGAGTTACGCCAATTTGACCGGGGCAGATTTGTGGGGCGCTCATCTGACAGCGGCCAATTTGCACGGGGCGATCGTTCCCGACGGAACTCGGCATAATTAGCAGGGGAGAGGGAGAGGGGGAGAGAGGGAGA
>NZ_JAQNCQ010000193.1:0-5873 GCF_028368005.1 Geitlerinema sp. CS-897
CGCTTAGCCTGAACGTGGTAGTTCGGGAAGGGTGCATCTGCTGGCAAGATAAATTCCTGCCGAATCGAGCACGCATTCACGGGCGACTTGCGGGAATTTAGCCAGTCTTTACGTTCCCACAGAGCAAAATTCCAGACATGGCGGCACACATCAAGAATGCGTTCGATCTCTGAAACCTTCTCCGCCGTTGGCTCTAGCTTAAATTCCCACGTCATGTTTAGCATATCTAAACTGTAGCAAATCTTTTGTAGGTTACTCCCCTCGGTCGCGCTTCGCTACACCACCATCCAAGCTTTCAGCTATGGCTGGAGTACTGCGAAGAATCTGGATAGAATCTGACTCAATCGAGTCCTTCAAAAAGGCGTTCGGCAATCCGGCTTTCTAGAGAAGGCAGAATTGGCTCGATTTTGGCAAACTCTTCTTGCGTCAGCAGTTGTGGCTGAGACGACTCGTCGAGTCGCACCAACACTAACATCGGGTCGAGGGGAACGTAAATCGAATATTCCTGTTCTTTGTGGTAGAAATTGGCCAGCCACATGAGTTCTTCGGCGTCGGGATCGTCGTCGCCTTCTTCATCTAACTCGTCCTCGAGTTCGTCGAGTTCGGGCAGTTCGCCAACTAGGGTGAGCGTGAGTGCCGTTCGCTGTAAGAGTAAGTCGTGTTCGGCGAGAACGGCTTTTGCCGTCTCGAAAATTTCGTCGAGTTCTTCCTCTGAAACGAGAACGGCTTCTTCTTCGTCTTCATCTTCGCCATACCACGCCACGATATCGACCGGCGTATTGACGGGCAGTAAAACGGCGTAATTTTGCCCTCGGACATCGAATTGATGTTCGACGTAACAGGGCAGCGAGCGTCCCACCTCATCGGTCACGATCGAGATCGTGGTGGAAAAACGCCCGTTTTTATGGGGGAGCTGAGTCATATCTTCGGTAAATCTCGGGTCGTATCGTCGAAACGCAAACCCGGCAAAAGGGGTCGATCTTGTTCCCTTACGATAACACGGCAAGGGGGCAAGGGAGAGGGGGAGAGGGGGAGCCGGGGAGAACTTCACCTCATCTCGTCATCACCCGATGAGGAGGGCGATTTTTCCGGTGGTGGAACCGGCTTCGATCGCAGCGTGGGCGGCGGCGGCTTCGGCGAGGGGATAGGTTCGGGTTAGCTGAATTTTCAACTGGCCGCGATCGATGAGCCGGGCGCACTGCTGTAAAATTTTCGCTTGTTCGGCTCGTTCGTCTTTTAAATCCATCAACATCGGCGTTAGCATCAACTCTAAACCGATGCGAAGGTTGCGTTGGCGGGCGGTTTTTAAATTTCCGTCGTCGCTCGGTTGCAGCAGCGTCACGATGTCGCCGTAGACCTTCACCGCTTCGCAGCTTTTATAAAAGGTGTCTTTACCCACCGTGTCGAAGGCCACGTCTACCCCTTCGCCGTTGGTGGCTTCGATCGCCGCTTCGACGAAATCTCGCTCTTTGTACAAAATTGGCAAATCTGCACCCAACTGCTTGACGAAATTCGCTTTTTGTGTATCGCCAATTGTCGTCAAAACGCGAGTCCCTTGGAGTTTGGCCAACTGAACCGCCACGTGGCCGACACCTCCCGCCCCAGCGTGAACCAAAACCGTTTGTCCGGCTTGGATGCGGGCGCGATCGTAGAGGGCTTCCCAGGCGGTAATCAGGACGAGGGGGGCGGCGGCGGCTTCCTCGAAACTGAGGGTTTGCGGTTTCAATGCCAGACAGTGCTGTTCGACAACAGCGTATTCGGCGTAATTGCCGCGAGGGCCGCCCAAGCCACCGTTACAAAAATATACCTCGTCGCCGACATGGAAGCGTTCGGCTTTTGACCCCGTGGCTTCGACAATTCCCGCCCCGTCACAACCGAGAATTGCAGGGGACAAGTCGGGGTAAAACGTCCCCCGCTGACGAACTTTCGTATCGATGGGGTTGACCCCAGCCGCTTTCAGATGGACTAAAACGTCTGTCGGCGATCGCAGTTCCGGTTTCGGCACATCTTGAAGTTGTAGAACCTCGGGCGCACCCGCCGCTGTCATCACTACTGCTTTCATCGATATTTCACCCAACTCTTCACATCACCAATACACAGGCGAGAATTCCGTGCGACGAACTGTCTCCCCCTCTCCCTTGCTCCCCCTCTCCCTTGCTCCCCCTCTCCCCCTCCAAAAACCGATCTCGTTTGGCTGAAATTCAAAACCTTGTCGGGTTTACAAATCCCCAAATCCTTTTTTCTTCTTCTGTTTTTTCTTCTTCTTCCCGCCGGGGCTGGGATAGCCGCGAAAACCGGGGCGAGGTTGGCCGCCACCGCCGCCGAACATTCCGCCGAAGGGGTTCATTCCGCCCATTCCGCCCATTCCGCCCATTCCGGGGAAACCTTGTCCCATCTGCTGCATGAGCGATCGCATTTTTTGGAAGTCGCTGACGAGTTGGCGCACGTCCGTTTCTTCGTATCCCGCACCTGTGGCGATGCGGCGGCGACGACTGGGGGAACTGGCCAAGAGATCGGGATTGCTGCGTTCCTCAGCCGTCATCGAATTAATCATCGATTCGGCGCGTTTGAGTTGCGTTTCCCCTTTTTGCAGGTCTTCATCAGAAAGCTTGTTTCCCATTCCGGGAATCAGCTTCATGACCCCCGCCAGAGACCCCATATTTTTCATCAAGCGAGTTTGCTTGAGGAAGTCCGAAAAGTCGAACTTGGCCGAAAGGATTTTCTCCTGCATTTTCTCGGCGTCGGCCAAATCCACCTCTTCAGCGGCTTTTTCGACGAGGGTGAGAACGTCTCCCATTCCCAAGATGCGCGACGCCATGCGATCGGGGTAAAACGGCTGTAAGGCTTCGACCTTTTCCCCCATCCCCACGAATTTAATCGGCGCACCGGAAATTCGCCGCACTGAGAGAGCCGCACCGCCTCGGGTGTCACCGTCGAGTTTAGTGAGGATCGCCCCGCTAATACCGATTTCTTCGTGGAAGGTGAGCGTCAGGGTGGCGGCTTCTTGACCCGTCATGGCGTCTACCACCAGCAGCGTATCGTGAGGCTGAATGGTTTCTTTGATTTTCGCCAATTCCGCCATCATGTCGCGATCGATTTGCAGGCGTCCGGCGGTATCGACGATGACGGTATCGATATTTTCTTCTTTGGCTTTTTCGACCCCCAGACGGGCGATTTCTACGGGGTCGGTATCGGTTCCCATCTCGAACACGGGAACGTCGATTTGTTGGCCGAGGGTTTTTAACTGGTCGATCGCGGCGGGGCGATAGACGTCTGTGGCCACCAGAAGGCTCGATCGATTCTGTTTCCGCAGGTGCAGAGCGAGTTTGGCCGAGGCGGTGGTTTTACCCGTTCCCTGCAACCCCGCCATGAGGACGATGGTGGGGGCGGTGTCTGCGTGGGCGAGGGGAACGTTGCTTTCCCCCATTACCGACACCAGTTCGTCGTTGACGATTTTGATAAATTGCTGGTCGGGGCGCACGCCAGAGATGACTTCGGCACCCATTGCTTTAGTTTCGACTTCGCGGATGAAGTCTTTGACCACTTGTAGGTTGACGTCGGCGTTGAGGAGGGCGCGACGAACCTCTTTGAGGGCGTCTTGAATGTTCGATTCCGAGATCTTGTCTTGACCTCGAAGTTTTTTCCAGGCTTCTTCTAAGCGATCGGCGAGTGCGTCAAACATGAATGCAGGGGTTGGCAGAACGTGACTGAGTGGAGGTGCAACGTTTTAGGGATCTGTTTGCAACTCTCCATTAATTCAGGATACAACGATCGCCCCATTCCGTTTCTAGTTAATGGCACAGACGAGGCGTTCCGCGTTAGGATTCGATCGTTCCCGAAGCAAACCCTAACTCAAACGCCGAAACGGAAAACCTATGTTTTTCGACGAACTTCAACCCTTTGTCAAAGAACTCGCATCCGAACCGATCGCCTTTCTCGGCGGTTTCGTCTCGGGTGTCCTGCGCCTCGATTTATCTGAGGAGCCAGTAAAAAGCTGGCTCGGCGATACGATGGTGTCGTCTGATTCGTCTTCGTCGGATTCTAACGGAGACGACAATAACGGTAGCAGCAGCGGCCCGCAGTCGATTACGATCGAGTAATTACATGAGGGGAACGGTTCGACCGTTCCCCTTTTTACATTAATTTTGAGCGAAAAACACTGGGAAAACACCACAGAGGCACGAAGAACACGGAGCGCGTGCGGAGGAAACGAAGGTGGGGATGAAAGGGGTTGTGGCGGCGGCGATCGCAGTTTCGGCGACATTGGGGTTAGTGGGGTGCGAGTCGGCGTCTCCTCCCGAGACGATAACGCCGACGGAAACGATCGCGATCGCGGCCGGGGATACAAAGGGTAATTACTATCAAGCGGCGATCGACCTCCGAGACCTGTTACGAGAGAGAGGGTACGCGTTCGAGATTCGCGAAACCACTGGATCGATCGCCAACCTCGAAGCGGTGGGAACGGGAGAGGCGGATTTGGGGTTTTCCCAGTTAGACACCCGCCTCTATTTGGAACAGTTCGGCGACGACGCGCAACGGGAGTCTTTAGACAATACGCAACTGTTTGCTCCCGTGAGTAACGAGGTACTGCATTTAATGGTTCGTCGGGATTCTGGAATCGAGGAAGCGGCGGATCTGGCGGGGAAACGAGTGGCGATCGGTCCGCCGAATTCGGGAACGTTCGTGACGGCGTTCGTGTTTTATACCCTATACGGTCTCGATCCCGAAACCGAACCGAACTTGCAACGCTTGGATATCGAAACGGCTGTCGAGGGCGTTTTGGCAGGGGAGTTGGACGCCGCGTTTTTTACCTCTGCGTTGGGGTCGCCGTTGCTGATGGAACTTTCGGCGGAAGCGGGGGAAGAGATTCGGTTGTTGGCGTTGTCGGAGCGATCGCGCCTCGAAGGATTGGAGGGAATTTACCAACCGACGACGATTCCGGCGAAGACTTATCCTTGGCAATCTGAAGCCGTTCCGACGTTTTCGACATTTTCCTTTATCGTGGTCGATCGCAACTTGGAATCTCAGCAAGTTTATCGGTTAGCTGAAGCGATTTATGGCAAGGCGGAGGCGTTACAAGACAAACATTCGTTTTGGCGTCTGTTGGGTTTGGAAGAGGCAACGCGAGATATTACTATTTCTGATTTAGATTATCATGAAGGCGTCAAAGAATTTGTCGCCGATTCTTCTGAATGAGTTTTTAATTCTTATTGGGAAGTGCGATCGTGACACGAATTACACTTAAGCGATCGTCAGCTATACGACAGATCGTTGATTCAGGTTGAAAGAAAACCGATTTCTGAAACGATTCTCGAGAAACGACGTTAGATGGCATGATATCTCACTAAAATTTAAATTTAAAACTAGACTTGTATTTCCCGAGCAACAATTCACTCAGAAATAACATAATAAATCCAGTCTTTCAAAATGGATATTGCAATAATTTTTCCGAATAATTGTGAAACAAAAAATCGCTTAGCTATATCTTTTCCCAATACTTTTTCTATTTTTTTCACAAAAAGCCTTTTGTCCGTGTCTTGATGATATTCCATGCCATTCAACCATTTTTGTATGGTTTTTTCATCAAATAAAGGTATTTTTTCATATTCATTATTTGAGGCTGGGAAACCCAGACGCATTCCCAAATATTTATTTGGATCTCGATCGATATCATTGCCTAAGTTAATAATTGATATCTGACCATATTTTCGATAATATCCTTCCATATATAACGGCTCTTCCGACCTTGGTGTGTAGGGTAAATGCTTGTAGCCTATATCTGGAAAGGAATTTCGCGATTTGAGCTAACTTTTTATACAGTTTAACAAAAACTCTTGCCCTGTAAGGGTTTCAGCGATTTCTTGCATAGTAAG
>NZ_JAQNCQ010000194.1:0-29978 GCF_028368005.1 Geitlerinema sp. CS-897
AGTTACGAGCGGAAACCGCTGCTTGGTCGAGCGACATTAACCATTCCCAGCGCGGGGTTGACTGGCAGATGAAGGTAGAGGACGCACGCTGCAAGCTGGCCTCGGTCTACCCTAAAATTAAGTTTTGACGCTGCACTAGCTATGGATTCTCGGTTGGGGATGTAACGTCGAGAGAATTTCGCTTTCGGCGATCGCCAATTCCCGCAGACGCGCCTCGACCGTCTCGCGATCGAAATTCGCTGTGGCTAACCCCCAGTACGCACCGTAATGACGAGCTTCTGAAGCCATCAGACTTCGATAAAACGCCGCCAGTTCGCGATCCTCGAGGTGCGCCGCCAACAGTCCCAGCCGTTCGTGCGATCGCGCTTCGATGAGTCCCGCCACCAACAACAAATCTAGTTGGCGTTGGGGTTCGTCCCGCCGAACTAGGGATTTGAGCTTTCCACCGTAGGGAGGTGGTGCCAACGGCGCTAACGGAACGCCACGACGCTCTAAAATTTGGTTAACCTGTTGAAAGTGGTCGAGTTCTTCTTTGGCGATCGCCGTCAGTTCGCCCACCAGCTTCGCATCGGAAGGATAGCGACACATCATGTTGAGTGCCACACCGGCCGCTTTACGCTCGCAGTGGGAGTGGTCGAGCAGAACGGTATCGAGATTCGCCAAAGCTTGTTCGACCCAAGCTTCAGAGGTGGGTTGCTGGAGAAATTTAATTCGTGGCTGCTGCATCGCAAATAATTCGAGAGGCTCGAAACAATGGCATTAGGAATGTTAGTCGATGGAAAATGGGTCAGCGAGCGAAACCAAGAAGACCGAGAGGGTCGCTTCGTTCGTCCGAACACCACGTTCCGAAATGGGATTACCGCAGACGGAAGCAGCGGCTTTAAAGCTGAAGCCGGACGCTATCACCTATACGTGAGTTTAGCTTGTCCCTGGGCGCACCGAACTCTCATTATGCGAGGCTTGAAGGGGTTAGAACGAGCCATCGACGTTTCGATCGTCGATCCGTACATGGGTGAGGACGGCTGGTTTTTTTCAGATGCGCCGGGATGTATTCCCGATACCGTCAACGACGCGACCTATCTACGCGAGATCTATCTTAAAGCGGAGCCGAGCTATACGGGACGCGTGACCGTTCCGGTGTTGTGGGATAAGGAAACGGGAACGATCGTCAACAACGAATCGCGCGAAATCATTCGGATGTTCGATACCCAATTTAACGCGATCGCCTCGAACGACGCGATGTTTTATAGCGACGCCTCCCACGATGCGATCGAGGGGGCGATCGATAAAATTTACCAACCCATTAACAACGGCGTCTATCGCGCGGGATTCGCCACGACGCAAACCGCTTACGAAGATGCGGTGACGGAGTTGTTCGAGAACCTCGATCGGTGGGAGGAGGTTTTGAGCCAGCAACCCTATTTGTGCGGCGATCGCATGACGGAAGCCGACATCTGTATGTTTACAACTTTGCTGCGCTTCGATGCGGTGTATTACGGTCATTTTAAATGCAACTTACGACATATCTGGGACTATCCGAATTTGTGGAAATACTTGAAGTCAATTTATCAAATTCCAGCCGTTAAAGCGACCTGTGATTTCGACCACATCAAACAGCACTACTATAAAAGTCACGACAAAATCAATCCTACGGGGATCGTTCCCTACGGGCCAGTTTTGGATTTAGACTCTTGATTCAGAGGTTTATGCGGGAAGAGAAAAGATTGTAGACTGGTAGAGTGGACATTGCCTACGCCTTTTAAGGTGGTTGGCGAGTTAGCTAGATTTCCTGCAATCTCAAATTCGAGAAGTTTTACCTTTTGCCAAAGGTGGGCGGTGCCCACCCTACAACTGCTAGATTTTTCTGCAATCTCAAATTCGAGAAGTTTTACCTTTTGTCAAAGGTGGGCGATGCCCACCCTACAACTACAACTTTCCACTTAAGTTTGTTACACAACTGACTTAGGGTTGCTATACAACTCAATTCACTTCATTGGAGGATTTTTCATGACTTGGCGCGGTTCGAGTTCCCCTTTCGATCGAGTATTTGCCTGTTTGGTGTACTTACTGCCTTTACTTGAAGCCGTCACTTTCGGTATGTACTTATTTAACCAGATTCCCATTTTAGGGCAGTTAATTCTCGTTCCTCTTTCTCCCTTTATAAGCGTTTACAGCTTAATTTCTGCCTTTCCGTTCGGGCGCTTGATTCTGTTTTTCGTGTTGTTGTTGGCGGTCGTCCGCAACCCGCGCATCAATCACTTTCTGCGATTCAACACCATGCAGTCTTTGTTGCTATCCATTGCTCTGTTTTTAGTGGATATCGTCCTTCAGCTCGTTGGACTTCCGTTAAGTATTTTTCAATCTTCGAGTAACCTTTTGGCGATCGCCATGTCGAACTTGCTGTTTCTGGTGTTCTTTGGGGCGGCGATTTACGCGATCGTTCAGTGCGTGCGCGGGCGCTATCCCGAGCTTCCCGTCGTTTCTGAAGCCGCCTATCACTACGTACAATATTAGGGAAATTCGGGGCGATCGCACCTTCGATCGGTTCTCGAGTGCGTCTCAACACTGTCAATCGATCGGACACGAGCTTTTACGCTCGATTTAGCCAAAGAAAGCGATACGATAAAAAACAAGCGTCGAGCGAGACGCGAAATTTGCTATTTCTGGAGTTTTCACCCTATGAACGATCGATCCGACCTGGCGCTCTCTACTCGCATTTTGTCGGCTGTCATGTATCTGATTCCTCTCGTTGAGGGCGTTGTCTTCGGAACCTTCCTTTTTCGTCAGTTTCCCGTCCTGCAAGTGGTTTTCGTACCGCTACTGCCTTTGATACAGCTATATAACAGCATTCCGTTCGGACGACTTCTGGTCTTTTTCATCTTATTCTTTGCTGTCGTTCGCAACACCAACCTCGATCGCTTCGTGCGCTATAACGCCATGCAAGCCCTCTTCCTGAGTATTATCCTCTCCATTAGCAGTTTGCTGTTGAGTCTGTTCGCCTCGGGATTGCAGCAAGGCGCTCCCCTCCTGCTCGAAACCTTAGTCAATACCCTGTTTTTAGGCGTCGTGGCGGCGGTGGGATACAGCCTGGTGCAGTGCGTGCGCGGCCGCTATCCCGAAATTCCCGCCCTCTCCGATGCGGTGAACATGCAAGTTCCTTATTAATTCCGAATTCGTGCTGAATTAACCTAACTCTTCCGATGGGGATTCCTCAGACGAGGTGGAGGGTTCCGAGGGGAGAGTTCGAGCGACGACGGGATTTTCCAACGCCCCGATTCCCTCGATTTCTACCCGCACGCGATCGCCGGGTTTCAGCGATCCGATCCCGTGAGGCGTTCCCGTCAACACCACGTCACCCGGTAAGAGTGTCATGATTTGGGAAATGTAAGAGACTAAAATCTCCGGCGGAAACACCATGCGATCGATCGGTGAAGACTGTCGGGGATTTTTTTCGTCGTTGACAAAGGTTTGAATTTTCGCGCCGGGGTTGATTTCGCGGACGATCCAAGGTCCGAGGGGACAAAACGTGTTAAATCCTTTCGCCCGCGTCCACTGTTTATCTTTCCGCTGCAAATCCCGAGCGGTCACGTCGTTGGCGATGCTGTATCCCCAAATTTTCGAGGCGGCTTCTTCGGGCGAACAGCGTTCGCAGGAAGTTCCGATAACGAGCGCTAACTCCCCCTCGTAATCGACCTGCTGCGACTGAACGGGATAGACGATCGCCTCGTTGTTTCCCACGATCGCCGTGGGTGCTTTGAGAAACAATAACGGTTCCTGGGGAACGTCCGACCCCATTTCTTCAGCGTGTTTTCGATAGTTTTTACCCACGGCGACGATTTTCGACGGCGCGCAGGGGGCTAAGAGTTGATATTGTTCCGCCGCCAGTTCGCGATCGGTGGGCTGACCGTTCAACCACGGAGGCGCGTCGAATACCTGCACCGCGTGATTGAGTTGAAGCAAACCGTAATAAATGCGTCCTTGGGCAGTTTGGACTCGGACGTATCGCTGTGCCATACCGATGGGTGAGCGTTTAAGCGTAAATTATACCCCTTCTGTTTCGATCTCCCGACGATCGCCCCCGATTTCGTCCGATGTGACCCGATCGCCAACCTTGCACCGACCCTTTTAGAACCGGGGGCGAAGATGTTAAAATAAGAGCTTGACTCAAAATTTCAGTACCTCCATCTGCAATGGCAATCAAAATCCGACTCAAACGGTTTGGTAAAAAACGAGAAGTAAGCTATCGGATCGTGGCGATGAAAAGCAGCGCGCGCCGCGACGGTCGCCCGATCGAAGAACTCGGTTTCTACAACCCGAGAACTGACGAAACTCGTTTAGACGTTCCGGCGATCGTCAAACGTCTCCAACAAGGCGCTCAACCGACCGATACGGTTCGGCACATTCTGCAAAAAGCCAATGTCTTCGAGCAAGTTAAGCCTACCAGCAACGCCTAACAGCCCGGATTTCGTGGGATTAGTCCGTTTTTCGATCGAACCGTTTCTCGAATCGCCCGAATCGTTGAGCGTCGATTGCGAGTACAGTTCGAGCAAACCTCAAGTTTGGGTTCGCGTGGCCTTTGACGAAGGCGATCGCGGGCGCGTGTTCGGTCGAGGCGGACGCAACATTACCGCGATTCGCAATACCTTAAGCGCGATCGCCAAAACGGCCGGTCGATCGCTGGTATTGGACGTATTTGGCGGCGCTGAATTTCATCGGGAACCGGACTCCCCCAAACCCCGAAACGGAGGATCTGTCGATCGCCAGCCTCGATCTCAGCGATCGCCCCGTCGCCGTCCGCGTTCTCCCCGACTGAACTCTCAGAACAGCCAGGATAGCTAAAGACCGCAAACTGTGGGGACAGTTGGCCTTTTCTACCTTGTCCCCTCTTCACTCTTTTGTTTCCCCTCTTCACTCTCTTAACCACTTCCTAACCGCAATGCATGACTGACCGACTGACCATCGATCTGTTCGCTCCCGAAAACGCTCTCGCCCTAGCGGGACAGCAGGAAATTAATCTCAGAACCCTATCGCGTAAAACGGGGGCGAATCTCGTCCTGCGGGGTCAAGAGTTAATGTTGTCAGGAACCGCCAGCCAAGTCGAACGCTGCAAGAACTTAGTAGGGTTGCTCGGTCCGCTGTGGAAAGTGGGAAAACAAGTCGCCGATGTGGATATCGCAACGGCGATGCACGCCCTCGATACGGGACGCCAGGGAGAGTTACAGGACTTACGGGAGGATATCATCACGCGCACCCGTCGCGGCGACGAAATTCGCGCGAAAACCTTCCGTCAGCGTCAGTATGTCAAAGCGGTTCGCACTCACGATTTGACCTTTTGCATCGGCCCGGCGGGAACGGGAAAAACCTATTTGGCGGCGATGTTAGCGGTGCAAGCCCTCCTCGACAAGCAATACGAACGGTTGATCCTCACGCGTCCGGCGGTAGAAGCAGGGGAACGGTTGGGGTTTTTACCGGGAGATTTACAACAGAAAGTCAGTCCGTTTTTACGTCCGCTGTACGATGCCCTTTACGAACTGATCGATGCGGAAAAAATTCCCGATTTAATGGAACGAGGAATCGTCGAAGTTGCCCCCATTGCCTATATGCGCGGGCGCACGTTAAACAATGCTTTTGTAATTCTCGACGAAGCGCAAAACACCTCTTCAGCACAGATGAAAATGGTG
Source organism: Geitlerinema sp. CS-897 (assembly GCF_028368005.1). Taxonomy (NCBI): domain Bacteria; kingdom Bacillati; phylum Cyanobacteriota; class Cyanophyceae; order Geitlerinematales; family Geitlerinemataceae; genus Geitlerinema; species Geitlerinema sp. CS-897. Next base: position 5,682 of record NZ_JAQNCQ010000194.1, read on the forward strand.
TTAACGCGGTTGGGATTCAATTCGCGCATGGTAGTCACGGGAGATGTGACTCAAACGGATTTACCCAATCATCAAATGTCGGGTTTGAAGGTGGCCGAACGAATTTTAAAAAACGTTGAAGGCATTGCCTTTTGTCATTTAACTTCGGCGGACGTGGTGCGACATTCGTTGGTGCAAAAAATTGTGACGGCTTACGAGAAACATGAAAAAAATTCGCCGTCTTAGGGAAATTAAATCGCTGTATGGAATGGTGTGAATTTTGCTGTGAAGTTGGCTAGATCCCCGGCATCTTGGGAGATGCCGGGGATCTGGAAAGAAAAATCCTAAGAAAACTAAGCGGTTTGTCAAGCAATTTAAAAAAATTAGGATCTCCTGAGATTACGGTGTAATTTGTTATGAATAATACGAAATTGAACCGGAGCGCATTGCCATAACGCCCCTACAGCAATGGTTTTGACCGGGTATAAAATTCGCTTATCACCTCAAACTCCGAAGACCCAAAAATTAATTTAAGAAATATCGCAGTTTCAAATCAGTGGTTATATATTAAAACACAAGAAAAAATCCTGAAAAGCTTTATCTCTTTTCCCTGTTCCCCGTTCCCTGTTCCCCGCTCCCTATTCCCTATTCCCCGTTCCCCGTTCCCTATTCCCTCTTCCATTTTTATTACAAAACCTATTCACGATTGCTCTATTAAAAAATGCCCAAAAAACGCCTCGATACCCTTTTGGTCGATCGCAATCTCTGTCCGTCTCGTCAACTGGCGCAACGCTGGATTCGTGCTGGAGAAGTGCGCGTTAACCAACATCCCATCGACAAACCGGGAACCCAAGTGTCAGAAGACGCTGAAATTACGGTGAAGACGCGATCGAAATTCGTCTCGCGGGGTGGAGAGAAGTTAGAGTGTGCGTTGCAGGTGTTTCCGGTGGAAGTGCGCGATCGCGTGTGTCTCGATGGCGGAATTTCCACCGGAGGCTTTACGGATTGTCTGTTACAAGCTGGCGCGAAACGAGTTTACGGCGTCGATGTGGGGTACGGACAAGTCGATTGGAAACTTCGCAACGACGATCGCGTAATTTTGAAAGAACGCACCAACTTACGCCATTTAACCCCCGAGGAACTGTATTCAAACGACGATCCCCGTCCAGATTTAGGAGTCGTGGACGTTTCCTTTATTTCTCTAGCGAAAGTGTTTCCGGCGATGTGGAATTTAATGGTATCGCCGAGAGAAGCGATCGTGTTAGTGAAACCTCAGTTTGAAGTAGGGCGATCGAAAGTGGGGAAAAAGGGCGTCGTGCGCGATTTTAAAGCTAGGGCGGAGGCGATCGCACAGGTTCGAGATGCAGCCAGAATTTTGGGGTGGTGCGATCGTGGTTTAACTCAGTCTACCGTTCGCGGTCCGGCGGGAAACATTGAATATTTAATGTGGTTGAGTGAAGACGGAACGCCACAGTTAACGGACGAGTTCGTTTTAAGCGTCGCGAAAGAAGAGAAGTAGATAAAAATTTAAACGATCGAATTTGGGGTGATAATGCCTATCGAAGTAAAACAATTGAATTGCCTTTAGAATAAATTAGCTTTGATAGAAGAAAAAAAGACATTCTTCGAGATGTAAAAGGATATTTCGTTTATTTATTCTGCACTCCAATCATTAATTTCTCGAGATGCCCTCAATTTAGCTGAAGCTGGAGAGAGCGATCGCCGATCGCTCTCCCCAATTTACCCCAAATTTAGATTTTTACAAAAGTGAGAGGCAGCCAGTTTTAACGGTGTGGTTCTTGCCGTTCTCCCAATTCAGAACAAGCGGGTTGCTACACCTCGAAATTGGCAATATCCGACAACTCAGCGGCCGATACGTCGAGAACGAACGCTAACGGACGAGAAGATTCTGTTCCTTCAAACGTTATGAGAGTTCCGCTCGAGACTTCCCAGAAGCCGAAGTCGTCAAACGTCAATCCCGTAGTCTCGAGTAGTTGAGAGACATCGATAACATCTTCACCAGGAGTAAAGTCGGTAATCAAATCGCCGCTGTCGAACTCGTCGGTATAGACGAACGTGTCTCCACCATCGCCACCTGTCAGAACGTCGCCACCGCGTCCGCCCACAATGATGTCGCTGTCGTCGGTTCCCGTCAGCCAATCCGAACCATCTGTTCCAGAGACGATTTCGGACTCGGGCGTCGAGTGTTCGACCGTTCCTAGATCTGAGTCGTCATTTTCACCGACGGAGCCACCTGCGGAGCCAGACTCGCCCGATTCGTCGTTCGCGTTACCGCCTTGAGAACCCGATTCACCCGACTCGTCGCCATCAGAAACCGGGGGTTGCTCTTCGACGCTGTCGTCACCGTCTCCCCCGTCCGTCGCGGCGATCTCTAACTGAACCAATAACGGCTCGTGATCGCTGGCGCGTTGGGGCGTTTCGGCAAATTCACTATTCACGCGAACGATATCGAATTCCGCCCCGTTCGCCAAGCTGTCGCTGACGAGGATGTGGTCTAACTCTTGAGAGTTGCCTTGGAAGATGAAGCTATACCGCTCGTCTTCGTCGAGGGTGTTGACTAAATTGGTCAGGCCGACACTTTCGAGACCCGTGACAGGGGACACGAACTCGAACTCGTTCAAGTCGCCTAAAACCACCAAATTAGCATCGCTGTCGGCACTCAACAGGTCAGACGCGAACGACTGAACCGCTTGAGACTGCGCTTGGCGTTCGTCTAAGCTGCCGTTGACGGTAACGTCTTCCTGGCGAGCCTCGAAGGGTTGCTCGGTTCCGAGAATGGGGGCGCTACCACCTTTCGAGGAAAAGTGATTGTTGACGACGGTAACGTCTTCGCCTTGGAATTCAAAGGTCGCCACGAGGGGCAAACGAGCGCCTGCAAAGGCTTCGCTGGGAGCTTGAGAGCCGATCGTGCGAACCGAACCGTCTACCAAGCTGACGCGATCGCTGTCGTATAAGAACGCGGTGCGGATATTTCCGCCAGGTTGACCGCCGCTGAGACCGTCGGTGATGAAGGTGTTGTCGATAAATTGGTAGGTGGGACCGCCTGCGTTGGCGATCGCCTCGATTAAGGTTTGCAGAGTTTCGTCGGCGGCCACCGTTCCGTCATCGACCGAACCGCTGTTGTCTTGAACTTCCTGCAAGCTAACGATCTCGGGAGCGTTCGAGTTATCGACGATTTGTTGGGCGATCGCCTCGAAACGACCGTCTGCAACGTCAGTATCGCCGTCGTTATCGTTGGGATCGAGGTTGAGAACGTTGTAACTGGCGATCGCGATCGCATCCTCACCCCCAGCCAGAGAGCTAGTTTCCGGTTGCAAACCGTTCGAGACGATATTGCCCGTGAAGTCCTCCGTCGGCAGGATCTCGAAGTTACCGAAGCTGTAACCGACAACCCCCGTCACGTCGCCTAAGAAATCCCCCACGTTGACGCTGGGGAAATCGAAGTTAAAGACCCCAGAATCTTCGTCGATTTGCACCTTCTCGGGGTTGAAGTCGTCGGGGCTGATGTTTAACGTACCGCGATCGCTAATTCCAGTAGCATCGACCCCGTTGTCCACCACTGTAAAAATTTCGCCAAAGCGGTTGGTTCCCGCCACCGCCACCGCATCCTGAGCGGTAACGCGCATGGCTTCGAGGGACTCGAAAAAGTCGATTCCGTCGGTTTCCGGGTCGAAGCTGCCAAACGCGTCGTCGTCGATATTCTCGCTCGGCGGAACGCGGCCGCCTCGACCGAGAATTTGAGGTGTCGGAAGTGCGTTATTACTGCTAATCAGCTCGATCGTGGGATTGCCACCGATCTGAGTCGTGGGGAGGTTGCGCGTGTCCGTTCCTCCGGGGAAGAATTCAGAAACCGTACCCGAGACCTCGAGTTCGTCGCCGATATCGACGCCGGGACTGCTACCGGTAAAGACGAAGAGGGCGTCGGAAGTAGCAATGTCGCCGTCTCCCGTCGCGTCTTGCAGGTAAAACCCGTTGGAATCGATCGCCGTGACGATCCCTTCTGTCGTCACCGTATCGCCGGAAATACTCGAAACGTCGGGCAGATTGTTAAAATCCACGCTGACGAAGGGAGAGGTATGACCCGCCCCTTGAATGTCGTAAATCGGCGTAATATCGTTACCACCGCCGTTACCACCGCCGTTACCGCCGCCGTTACCGCCGCCACTGCCAAAAGTTTGGCCGTTGTTGGCTGCGTCCGGGGTTTCGGCATCTGGGGCAGTCCAGGTAAAGTCAGACGCTTGGGTTCCCGTTCCAGTCAGTTGTAGAGAAAAACCAACCGGCGTGCTGCTGCTTTCGGAAACGCCGATGTCAGTACTGATGAGACCGACAGCGGGGCCGCTGGCAGCTTCAAAACTGCCTTCGTAGCTGAGGAACTGCACCACGTCTCCGGCAGCATCGACGAGGGCAAATCCATCGGGGGAACCGTTCTGGATACCGTTGGACGGAAATTCGACGGTGACGAAGCCAAACCCGTTACTTTGGTCGGTGAAGACGTTACCGCTCAAATCCACGGTGTCGTAAGGCGATCGCTGACTGTTCGTCCCGTTGTAGAGAACCAAACTCCAGCCATCTAAGCTGGTTCCCGCTTCCCCGGCTAACTCGATGAATTCGCCGGTATCGGTTCCCGCGTTGTCGTAGTGGAACTCGTTGACGAAAACGTTGGCACTGGTGGTCGCTTGGGGTTGGATTTCGTAAATACGGGTGCTGCCGCTGACTTCGTTCGCGACGACGAGTAAGGGGACACCGTTGGGACTGTCGGCTTCGGACACGAAGGCTAAGCCTTCGGGACCGAGATCTCCGGCGTCCCCAGTTCCCGGTTCGATGCTGAAGTCGCGATCGTTGACGTATTCGACGAATTGGGCGTTACTGGGTTCGGTGACGTCGTACACCATGATGCCGCCGATGCGTTCGAGTCCGACGAAGGCGTAGGTGCGTCCGTCAACGTCTCCAATGGTGACGCCTTCGGGTTCGGGGCCTTTGTTGTCGCTGCGGCCGTCGATTTCGTTGTCGTCGTTGTTGGCGTTGAAGTTATCGGGAAAGGTATCGGCGGTAATTCGCTCGAAGTCATCGCCGCTGTCAAAGACAGGGTTGCCGCTGCTATCCCAAATGGTAAAGGAACGAGCGCCGTAGGCTTGCAGGCGATCGATGTCGCCGTCGCCGTCGGTGTCGCCGTCGATAGTAGACACGTCGAGGCGATCGAGTTGGACGAGTTCGTCAGCGGTGAAGGCATTGGGATCGAGGTTGGTTAAATCTCCGACTCGTTCGTCGGCGTCTCGGGCGTCTCCTTCGTTGGCGGTGACGTAGTAGGTTTGTCCGCCGACGCTGTAGGAGGCGATCGCATCGGGCATATACATTCCGAAAACGGGCAGTTCTTGAATGTTAATGCCGTCGTTGTCGTTAGCGTCTAAGCCGTTTCCCGGTTGGCTGTGGTCTTTTAAGCCCAGCGGAACGATATCTTCGACGGTGGCGGTGGCGATATCGACGATCGCCACGGCGTTGTTTTCTTGCAGCGTCACCCAGGCTTTGCTTCCATCCGGGGAAACGGCAATGTATTCAGGTTCGAGATCTTCGGAAACGCTTTTTCCAGGGAAGATCCGAACGCCTTCGCGTCTTAGGGCGTCTTCTTGTCCGTCGAAGGCGGTAAAGTCAGCCGTAGAGACGGTTTGGGTGGCAACGTCAACGACGCTAATGGAACCTTGCGGATCGACACCGCCGTCGGGTTCGCCTTCGTTGGCCACGAGGATCGTATTACCGTCGGGGGTAAAGGTCAGCATATCCGGTAACGCTCCCACTTCGACTTGACTGGTGGGGGTTCCGTCGGTATCGAAGAAAACGACAACGCCAGGTTGGGTCGCGTCGTCGTTTTCAACGGCGGCGGCGAGGACGCTGAATCGGGTCGCGACGCTGTTGAGGCCGCCACCGAAGCTTGCGAGGGAGATCGACGGTAAGGAAGAAGGATTTTGCGGATCGCTGAGATCTAAGACATCAATGGCGTTGCTGTCGCCGTTAACGATAAATAATCGTTCGCTAATGGAGTCGTAAGCGGGAATTTCAGCGGCACTTTCATCGAAAATTCCAGTCGTAAATCGGGAGATCGGGTTAAGTGTAACGGCCATATTGATGAGTCCTGATATGGTTTTCAATGCTCGAGTCAGTCTCGTCGATCGCGTCGGACGAGAGCGCGATCGAATGTTGACGCAGAAAGACTTCGGTGTCGCGATCGAGCAAACACCGATAAAACAAAGTTGGAAAACGCAAAACTCGAGGACAGGGGAAGCGATAGGTGTTCGCCACCGCAAGCTGTCCGTTCGATAAAAACCTTTAAGTGTCCCAAAAAACACGTAAAACGTTCTCGTTTTTTGGGAGAGCGAGCGATCGCCTCAGTAAATTTATGGTTTTTATGACGGCTCGCAACCGCAAATTTACTGAATTTTTCCTCGCGATCGCGTTAAGACGTTGTTAACGTTCTTTAAAAAAACGAGAATTGGGTTAAAACTTCATGAAATATCTCAAAACTTCAAAAAATCTTTTCAGATTAAAATCTTGTTTTGTGGTAAGGGTGTCGGCGATCGCTCCCTCAAATGATACGGAATCCAAATCTCAAACACTGGTTTTACCCCGCCAGACAAGCCCCTCTCTGTGTCCTCTGTGTCTCTGTGGTGAAGACTTCTTGAAACCTAGCTTATCGGAAACCGATGGAGTATGAGTCCAGTTTAAGCACAGCCTCCATCGATCGAACGTTGGCGACAAACAGGACAAACGAGCGGTGTTCGTATTCCGATCTTTCGCATGAACCTTACTGTTGCCCGTTGTCCGTTCCCTATTCCCTCGACCGAAGATCGGTGAGATATTGCGCGAGGGTAAACGCATCGACGCCTAACTCGCTTCGTTCCATCGCCGCTCGTTTCCCCGCTCGGGCGTGCCACCACACCGCCGCCGACACCGACGGCTCGACGGGAACCTTCCAAGCGATCGCGATGGCGACGAGTCCCCCCATCAAACCCGTCAAGACATCTCCAGTTCCCCCTCGAGCGAGGGCAGGGGTACTGTCGGGATTGACGTTCGCAAACCCGTCGGGATAGGCGATCGCCGCTCTCGCCCCTTTCATCACCACGATCGCCCGACTCCGATCGGCGGCGGTTCGAGCCGCCAAGACGGGATGGGAATGTTCGAGATGGGGGAACAAACGGCGGAACTCGCCGGGATGGGGCGTCAAAATCAGGGGGTTGGCGTTCGTCAACTCCGAACTCGGGCGTCCTTCTCCCCACTTGGGCAAGCCAGACAGCACGTTCAACCCGTCGGCGTCGAGAATAACCGGTGTCGTACTCTCGAGAACCGTTCGGACGATCCCCTCGGTGTGGGGCGTTAACCCCGGTCCGCAGGCGATCGCGTCGTAGCGATCGAGATCGAACCCCTCGGGAAATCGCGCGATCGCGCCATCCTTCGTTTCAGGACAACCCAGCACCAACGCTTCGGGTAACTGGGCGTGAACCAAGGGTTTGACCGTTTCGGGAACGGCGATCGATACCATTCCCACACCGCTGGCTCTCGCCCCCAACCCCGCTAAAATTGCCGCTCCAGAATACTGACGAGAACCGCACACCAACAGTAAATGTCCCTGTTTGTACTTGTGCGTCGCTCGGTTGCGAGGAATGGGTAACGCCGCCAACGCCGTCTGAGGCGTGATGCGTTGCAACGATGGCGTTTCCCCCAACACGGCGAGAACGTCTGCTAACGGAATGTCGAATTCGACGAGTTCGGCATTTCCGATACTGTCTAAAGCCGCATCTTGAAAAAATCCTAATTTCCACAACCCCAAACAGAAGGTATATTTCGCCTTCAACGCCGTTCCTAAAATCTCTCCCGTATCGGTATGCAGTCCCGAGGGAACGTCAATGCTGGCGACGGGTTGCGGTTGTTGGTTTATCCAGTTGACGACTTCCGCTAGATCCCCCTCAATGGGGCGAGTTTGTCCGAAGCCGAACAATCCGTCTGCGAACAAGTCACAAGTTTGAAGAGATTCGACGGATTCGACAAAGGAAACGCCGAGACTGCGGACGTACTGAGCCTGTTGTGAAGTTAGGGATTTGGCTTTGTCTCCCAACGGACGGTAGACGGACACGGGAAATCCCCGAAAGTGCAGTTCTCGGGCGATGACGAGGGCGTCTCCGCCGTTGTGTCCCGGTCCGACGAGAACGCCCACGTGAGGGGTGAGTTGGGGAAAGTCTCGTTCGAGAATCGCAACCAGACGCGAGGCGATGCGACTGGCGGCTTTTTCCATCAACGCGGCGACGGGCATTCCCGCCTCGAACAGACGAGATTCGATCGCAGCCATCTGTTCGGCGGTGACGATAACGCGATCGGTGGTATCGAGGGGGAGGGGAAACGGTGTCATCACGATCGGTCGGAAGAAACAGCCTTTTGTGTTAAGTTAACGCGATGGTGCGCCTTCCTCCAACTGCCGTTTCAAACATCGACGCGATCGCATTCACTATGAGAGGTAATGGAAAACGGGTTGCGGCGACTGAGGTATGTGCGGACGACTTCTAACACCCGTTCGGGTTTGGGAGGTTTGCTCAAGAACTCCGAAGCCCCGCTGAGATTGGCTCGGACGCGATCGATCGTGCCGTCGCTACTGGTTAAAATCACGATGGGCGTCGCTTGAAACACCGAGGTTTTTCGCAAAAACGCGCAAAAATCGCAGCCGTGAATCACCGGCATCGTCAAATCGAGGAAAATTAACTCGGGCTGCTCGGCTAACAGCGTTGCCATTTCCTGTAACGGATGTTGAATCTTGAGGACGCGATACCCCGCCGGTTCTAAAATTTGTCTGAGGCGTTCCCCGACCACGGGGCTGTCGTCGATACAGGCGATCGTGCTTCGCGCCCCCTCTACCGCTGCCGCGACGAGCTGCCTTTGCTCGAAGGGGGATGGCAAATCGGGCAAACGACAGAACTCCAGCGTCCCTTGTCGAACGAAGTGATGTAGCGTTCGCGTCAAATAGGCCAGCGATCGCTTGCGCTTGTGGGCGATGTCCCAGAGCGTATGCTGTCCGCCCAACAGTTGGCGCACCGACAGCGACGATTGCGAGAGTCCCGCCGGGGTTTCAGGGCGAGCTTGCCATCGCGGGGCGTCGTCGGGATCGATGTAACTCAGTCCCATCCCCTGCCACTGCTGCCAGAGATCCGCCACCTCTTGAAACAGCCGATCGAATTGGGGTTTCGGCAGAGATGCCTCCACCTGCGAAACCGTTTCGGGGCGAGCGATCGGTATCCAGTTTAAGGTCGCTTCTGGCGTATCGAAAGCGCCGAAGAGGACTTCGCGAGCGACGGAAGCCACGACTCCTCGTAGTCGAACGGCACTCGATTCGTCTAGCTGACAAGCCCGATGGAGCAGGTGGTATTCCCACAGTCCCGTCGACGAAACCGAGTCGAGATCGAGTCGCCAGTGGGGACAGTGCTGTGCTAGAGCGCGGTTCCAGCGGCGAACGCGGTGACGGCCGCCGAGGCTGTAGAGTAACTGGCCGTCGAGGAAATAATACTGCCAACGATCGCCTTGCCCACTCAACACGAGTTTTCCCGTTTTTTCGTGTTGTTGGATATCCGAAAAGGCTTGGGCGAGCGTCGCAATGCCGGGTAGATGACAAACCATGATGGCGGCAAAAGCGTTCGTTTTATCTATTTTATCTGTTAGTTCCCCTCGAATTCCAACCGTGTTTTCCGTATATTTTGTCGAGGAATCGATCGATGGTTTTCCGTAATTTTACCCAAGTTTTCTGCGGCCGATGGCCGATAATTGAAATAGCAGAGCAAATTCGCACGATCGCGAATTGTCAGGGCAAGCGGATCCAACGAGCGACCTGTCCTCGTCCGGCTAGACCAGGGGGGCTGTAACGACGGTGAAACGACTCGCGACGAAAAACTCACGGCGCAAAAAACATCTCGCCACCTCGGTCGTCCTTTTCCTCGCCGCTTGGCTGTTTGGCGTTGCCGTTCCGCCCCTGCTGGCAGCCAACGCACGATCGGTCATCGTCGAACCGTCTGCCGCCGCGACGCCGTGGCTCGAACAGGGACGACGACACTACGAATCGGGCAGGCTCTCGGAAGCCATCGATGCCTGGCAGCAAGCCGCGACCCTATCCGACCGTCAGGGGGCGTTTCTCGATGCGGTCTTAGCCCACAGCTATCTGTCCCTGGCCTATCAAGATTTGGGACATTGGCGTCAAGCGGAGGTCTTGCTCGACCGGGCGATCGAGGCGATCGACCCGACGCGGGACGACTCCCGAGCCAGTGCCGTTTACGCCCAAGCTTTTAACATTTTGGGGAACTTCCAACTCAACCTCGGACGTGCCGAAGCGGCCCTCAACAGTTGGGAACAGGCCGGACGGTGGTACGCCCGAGCTGGGGACGAACTCGGACGACTCGGGGCCGAGATCGATCGCGCTCAAGCGTTACAAGTTTTAGGACTGTACCGGCGATCGCAACTCTTGCTCGACGAGGCCAACGCCGACCTCGCAACCCTACCGGATTCAGCCGTCAAAGCTACGGGACTCCTCAGTTTGGGAAACGCCCTCTACGTCCTCGGCGATCGCCACGAAGCCCGGCGCGTCCTCGAAGACAGTCTCGCCATCGCCCGACGACTCGACGAGACCTTCGACTTCAGCCCGATTTTACTAGCCTTGGGCAACACCGAACGGGCTGACAACAACTTCGAGGCGGCCGCCGACTATTACGACCGGGCTGCTACCGCCGCGACGACCGTATTGGGGCGTATCGAGGCACAAGTCAACAGTGCCAGTTTGTTCGCCCAACAGAAAACTCCCGACGTAGCACTCCCGAGGCTCTCTGCGTTGTACGAGGCGCTCGAAGACCTACCTCCGAGTCGCCGGGGCGTGTACGCTCGGGTGAACTTCACCCAAAGCTGGCTCGAGTTGTCCGAACAAACTCCCGAGTTACCCCTCGACCGAACTACCATCGCCCAACTGTTAGCCGATGCCGTCCTGCAAGCCCGACAACTCGACGATCCCCGCTCTGAGGCTTACGCGTTGGGACAGTTGGGTCGCTTGTACGAGGAAAGCCAGCAGTGGACGGAGGCGCGGCGACTCACCGAACGGGCGCTCTCGGTCGCGCAAACTGTCGATGCTAACGATATCGCCGCCCGCTGGCAATGGCAGCTCGGGCGCGTGTTGAAACAACAGGGAGATTACGAAAGCGCCATCTCGGTTTACAGCAGTGCCCTCGAGAGTTTACAGGGATTGCGGCGAGATTTAGCGGCGATCGCCCCAGAAGCTCAGTTTTCGTTTCGCGACAGCGTCGAGCCGGTGTACCGTCAGTTGGTGGATTTGCTGCTGACGCCGAACGGACCGGATGCGGAGATTCCCCAAGCGAACCTTCAAAAAGCTCGCGAGACCCTCGAAGCGTTGCAACTGGCGGAGTTGGACAACTTTTTCCGAGAAGCCTGTCTCGACGCTCGACCGGTACAAATCGATGCCATCGACGCTAACGCGGTGGTGGTGTACCCGATTGTTTTACCCGATCGCTTAGCCGTTGTTCTCTCGATCCCCGGACAACCGTTACGTCACTATGCCACGCCCGTCTTAGAAGAGGAGATCGATCGCACGCTGGAAGATTGGGTGCAGTACCTGAATCCGATTTTTCCCGAACGCTTGCGCTTGGAACGAGCGCAAACGCTCTACGATTGGCTGATCCGACCGGCTGAATCTTTGCTCGAGCGCCGCGACACCGAGACCTTAGTGTTCGTCCTCGACGGGATGTTACGAAACTTGCCCATGGCCGCTTTGCACGATGGAGAACGCTATTTAATCGAACGTTACGCTGTCGCCCTCGCTCCGAGTTTGCGGTTGTTACGAGGGAACGAGAACGAGTCGTCCGAAATGTCTTTGGCTTTGATGGGAGGACTTTCGGAATCTCGGCGAGGATACGCCGCACTACCGGGCGTCAAGGCAGAAATTCAGAAAATTTCGTCGCTGCTGACGGGAGAAATTCTTTTAGATCGGGAGTTTACCGAAGCGCGAGTTCGTGGACAGGTTCGAGAGCGACCGTTTTCTATCCTTCATTTGGCGACCCACGGACAGTTTAGTTCCGATGCCGAAGAAACCTATTTGGTGACCTGGGATGGCGAAATTAAGGTGAAAGATTTAGATCGGTTGCTGCGATCGCGGGAAACGGGAACGCGGGTTCCCATCGATTTACTGGTTTTGAGTGCCTGTCAGACGGCGGCCGGCGACAAACGGGCGGCGTTGGGACTGGCGGGGTTTGCTGTGAGATCGGGCGCTCGCAGTACCCTCGCGACCCTGTGGGCGGTCAACGATCTCTCGACCCCACAGTTAATGGAGGCGTTTTACGAACACTTACGTCGCCATCCCGAGCGATCGAAAGCGGAGGCGTTGCGACAAGCCCAGTTGACGTTAATTCAAACCTCGCAATACAACCATCCGTTTTATTGGTCGCCGTTTGTTTTAGTGGGAAACTGGCTGTAGAGATCGAGTTTTAAAAACGTTGCGATCGAAATCCTCGATCGCGCGATCGCGACCCGTTTTGACGGGTATCGACTCCTACTCTCTCGAAATATCGAATCTTACACTTTAAACTCGGCTTCAAACAGCGATTCGAGCCGTTCTTACTGAGGGCTTGCTGAATAAGCCTCGAGAGCGAATTTTGATGCCACACACCTTGCCCCAGGTTCGTTTTGGACTCTCGCTTCCCAATTTAATCGGCAATCGCCGACGAAAATGCAAGGTTTTTGAGCCTCTCGATCTCAAAACCTTGCACCTTTTTTTGAAAAAAAGTCCTAAAACCCTTACCAGGTATACATTTCACATTGATTCAGCAAACCCTACTGAGACACAAACACGCAAATTTCAACAGTGCCGGGATCGCAATTTACGCAGTTTCACGTAAAAAAACCAGAGAATTTACGGACGAACGATCGCGTAAGGGGTAAAACCCCCGACGATCGTCAAGACGTGAGTGTAAAGCGAGCGTAAAAATCCGTAAATTATAGCGTGCGATCGCCAAAAAATCGATTATCATGGAACTGTAATTTCTGCCAAAACAAACGAGCGAAGGTGGCGTCATGTTCGAGCAGAACCCCAACTCTCTTTATCGCCTTTTAACAGCAACGCTGGCAGGAACTGTCCTGTTTGGTGCAAGTACGCTCGACGGGGTCGCTAAAACCGCGAAGGCGGACGTGGCAACGAGCCAGTCCGAACGTACGAACGTGCCGGACGTCACCTTCGATCCGCCAACAGACGAGACCTTAGACGATTCGGCCGGCGGTGCGACCCGACCGGCCGCCCTTAAATGTCGGCAAGATCCGACCAGTGAGGTTCCCCTCTCCGCCCTCGTTCCCGATCGCCAAGTGGGATTGACCCTGTCGGAGCGGCCCGAGTTTTTTGCCTACGTGCCGGAAACCCACGCCGAAGCGGCTTACTTCAGCCTCAAAGACGAAGACGATCGCGAAATCTACAGCCGCGAAATTTCCCTAGCCGAGACGCCGGGTATCGTCCGCATCACCTTACCGTCAGACGTGCCGCCGCTAGACTTCGATCGCATCTATCGTTGGCAGCTCGGCATCCTTTGCCAGCCCGCCCAAACCGATCTGCCTTGGATCGAAGGTCGCGTGCGCCGAGTCGCTTCGGCAGTCGAACTCCCACCTCAGTTCGACCGTCTTTCGCGTGTCGAACGAGCGGCTTGGTATGGAGAAGCCGGATTGTGGTACGACACGCTGTCGGCCTTGGCAGGGGAATACACCCATCGTCCCAACAATACTCAGTTGCTTCAAACCTGGGAAAACTTACTTGTCGAAGTGGGGTTAGACCCCATCGCTTCCGAACCAATCGTCAGTTTCTAGCACAGCTTGCCTGACGCCACATCAGAATGTACTTGAAAGTTCGCAAGCGGCTCGAAGGATGGAAAACGAAAACCCCAACGATCGTCGGTTTGGCGGTGGCCGTTGCCACCACAGCGGCTACCGCAACGGGTGCGTTCCAACTCCTCGAATGGGCAGCGCTCGATAGCTTTTTTCGCCTGCGACCCGAGGAAGCGATCGACGCTCGCCTACTCCTCGTCACCATCGACGAAACCGAACTCAAACACTTCCAAGCCTGGCCGCTTCCCGATGCTGCCCTCGATCGCGTCATCAACACCCTACAGCAGCACGAACCCGCCGCCATCGGGCTAGACATCTACCGAGACCTACCCGTCGAACCCGGTCACGCCAAGTTTGTCGAGACGCTGCGAACGACACCGAACCTCATCGGCGTTGAAAAAATTGCCGGAGAACCCGTCGCCCCTCCCCCAACTATCGCCGGGAGCGATCGCGTCGGGTTTGTCGATCTCGTCCTCGATGCCGATGGGAAAATTCGTCGCGCCCTACTCTCTCACCCCGATTCCCAAGGTCAGCTACAACTGAGTTTCGCCGTTCGCTTGGCGACGCTCTACCTCGATCCCCTCGGCGTCAAACTCGAAGCCCTCGGGCGTCGGGGACAACAGCTCGGCTGGGGTCGGGCGCGGTTCGTTCCCCTGCAACCCAACCAAGGCGGTTACGTCAACGCCCCCACCGCTGGCTATCAAATCCTACTGGACTATCGCGGCACGCTCGATCGCTTCGAGCGGGTATCGTTCCTCGAGGTGTTCCGAGACCGCGTTTCTCCCGATCTCGTGCGCGATCGCGTCGTTCTCATCGGCTCGACCGCCACCAGTCTCAACGACTTGTTTTACACTCCCTACAGCACCCCCTTCGTCCCTGAAACCCAACGAACTTCGGGGCTTGTCGTCCACGCGAACATCGTCAGTCAAATTCTCAGCGCAGCCCTCGACGGTCGCTCTCAGTTACGTCCGCTACCGCAATGGGGAACCTGGCTCTGGATCTTCAGCCTCTCTGGAACGACGGCGATCGCCAGTTGGAAAGTCTTGACGCGACATCAGTATGCTTCGGCCGTCCCGATGCTGTGGACGACGGCCGCCGCAGCCGGACTCTTACTAGGCAGTTACGTCGCGTTTCTCTGGGGCTGGTGGGTTCCCGTGGTTTCTCCTCTGTTCGCCCTTTTCACCACGGTCGTCGTCACGACCTCCACCTACAGCTTTCACCTGCAACGGCTCGTGGCCACGGACAGCTTAACGCAAGTGGGCAACCGCTACGCCTGCGATCGCTTTCTCGAACGCGTCTGGACAGACTGTCACAGCCAAGGCGATCGAAATCTCTCGATCGTTCTGTGCGATGTGGATTATTTCAAAAATTACAACGACACCTACGGCCACCCAGCCGGAGATCGCTGCCTCCAAGAAATCGCCCGCACCATTGCTGGATCGGTACGCAGCCAAGATTTCGTCGCACGCTACGGTGGAGAAGAATTCATCGCGATCTTGCCCGAAACCGACCTGCACGACGCCATCAACATCGCTCGCCGCATCTGTCAGAACGTCCGCGCCCTCCATATCGACCACGCTAGCTCGGCGACGAGTCACATCGTCACCCTCAGCTGCGGCGTTGTCAGCAGTCACCATTGCCGGTCGCTTCGGGCGAAAGATCTCGTCGAAGCTGCCGATCGCGCCTTGTATCTGGCGAAGGCAGACGGGCGCGATCGCTACCGTACCTACGTTTATCCCCCAATTCCCCAGCGACCGATATATTAATAAATGTCAGACCGAGCGCAGCGGGGACAACAACCGCAACCACACCGACAGCGCGACATCGGGGGGCGATCGCTTCAATTCTTAAAGCACCAACACGGCCGAACAGGAACGTTGATAGGGAAACCACAACAGCGGTGCGACCCCGCGCCAAGTGGCGCCAGGGAGCGCAAACCTAAAGAGTCGAAATTCTGGCGGTGGCGAGACGGGATCGTCTCGAGCCTCCTCGTCAGTGCGATCGTCGTTGCGATCGAATCGCTTGGGGGACTCCAACTCCTCGAATGGGCTGCCCTCGATCGCCTGTTCCGCCTGCGTCCGCTCGAACCGATCGACGATCGCGTCGTTCTCGTGACCTTGGACGAAACCGACCTGCGAGAGTTCGGTCGCTGGCCGGTTCCCGATCGCGTTCTGGCCGAAATCGTCCGCACGATTTCCGAAGACGACCCCGCCGCTATCGGTGTCAACCTCTATCGGGATTTACCGGTCGAACCCGGCCACGACGCTTGGGTCGAGGTCGCCAACACCACCCCCAACCTCGTCGGCGTCGAAAAAATCGTCGGCGATCCCGTCGCTCCGTCCCCGTACCTCAAACAGCGCGATCTCGTGGGATTTGCCGACTTCGTCCTCGACGGCGACGGCAAAGTTCGCCGCGCCTTGCTCTCTCACCCCGACGCCAGCGGTACTCTACAACAGAGTTTCGCCGTGCGGTTGAGCTTACTCTATCTGAAACAGCGAAACGTCACCCTCGAAGCCCTCGAAGCCGACTCCCGACACCTGCGCCTCGGTCGCGCCGTCTTCTCTCCCCTCAGCGGCCGCGAAAGCGGTTACGCTAACGCCAACGCCGCAGGCTATCAAATTTTGCTCAACTATCGCGGGATGGGCGATCGCTTTCTCCATCTGTCAGTCCGTCGAGTCCTAAACGGACAGTTCGAGCCGGGAACGTTCCGCGATCGCGTCGTCCTCATCGGCACGACCGCCACCAGTCTCAACGACACCACTTACACCCCCTACAGTAGCGGGTGGCTGGCCACGCCCGACGGCGCCCCCAACCTCGTCGTGCAAGCGAACATCGTCAGCCAGATTCTCAGTGCCGCGCTCGAGGGCCGGCCGCTCTTGATGGCGATTCCCCCGTGGCTCGAGTGGGGATGGACGTTCGCGTGGGGCAGTGTCGGGGCGATCGTGGCGGGGTTGGGACTCCGGCGACGACGCCCGCGCCAACCTTCGGCCTCCTGCGTACGATGGGGCATCCTCAGCGGCAGCCTCGTCCTCGTTGCGGGAGTGTTGGGTGCGACGGTAGTGGGAGCGTTTTACGGTGGGGTGTGGCTGCCCGTCGTCGCCCCGGCTGCGGCGTTATGGGGCGTCGCGCTCCTGGCGACCGCTCGACGGCTACGAGAGGACCAACAAGATAGCGATCGCCGCTTGTTACAGTTTCTCGAAGCTTTGCCGGTGGGCATTACCGTGTTAGACGCCGACGGACGAGTGTATTACAGCAACCACACGGCCAAACAAATTCTCGGCGATCGCTTGCTTCCCGGCACAACAGACGAGGGACGCAGCGCCCCCAACACCTACATCAACCAAACCGATTTGGTCTATCCCGAAGACCAATTACCTGCCGTGCGAGCGTTGCAGGGTGCCACGTCTCCCGCGAACGTCTTAGACGTACAGTTGGGGGAGGAGGTCGTCCCCTTGGAAATGTGGGGATCGCCCATCTTCGACCGACAGGGGTGTGTCAGTTTTGCCGTCGTCGCGTTTCAGGACATCGGCGCCCGTCAAAAAGCCGAAGCCGAACAGCAGCGGGCGACGCGGGAGTTGTTCGACCTCAATCGCAATCTCGATCGCGCGTTGGCTGCCGAACAGGATTTAACGGACGCCGCCGGTCGGTTCGTTCCCCACGAGTTCCTCTCGTTTTTGGGATACGAAAGTTTGGTCGACGTTCGGTTGGGTGAGGCGGTCGAGAAAGAAATGTCGGTATTGTTTTCGGATATTCGCGATTTCACGACCCTCTCAGAACAGATGAGTTTGGAGGACAATTTTAAATTTATTAATGCCTATCTCTCGCGCATGGAACCGGCGATTTCTGAGAATCAAGGGTTTATTGATAAGTACATCGGTGACGCCATCATGGCGTTGTTCGGTGAAAGTGCCGACGATGCAGTCAAGGCGGGAATTGCCATGCTCGAACAGCTCGCCGAGTACAACACGACGCGAACGCGTCCCGATCGTCCCCCGTTACGGATCGGTATCGGGATCAATACGGGATCGCTGATGTTGGGAACGGTCGGCGGACTTCACCACATGGACAGTACGGTGATTAGCGATGCCGTGAACTTGTCGGCGCGTATTGAGGAGTTGACGAAAGTTTACGGCGTTCCGTTGTTAATTTCGCACTCGACGTTTTTGCAACTTGAGGATACGAACCGTTATGCGATTCGCTTGATCGATCGCGTTCGTGTGAAGGGAAAATCGGAACAGGTTTCCGTGTTTGAAGTGTTCGATGCCGATGCTCCCGAACTCAAAGCGTCCAAATTGAATAAACGAACGGACTTCGAGCAAGCCGTGATGTTGTATCACTTGAAATCTTACCGAGAAGCGGCTCGATTGTTTCGCCATTGTTTGAAGCACAACGATTGCGATATGGCCAGTCAAATTTATCTCAAACGCTGTCAAGTGCATTTCGACAGTAATGGTAATTTCGAGTAGGCGTCTCGTTCTCTGTCTCCATCCATTGTTGGCTCTATTGAGGGGTAAAACCCCCCAATCTAAGCGAAAACCGAAGGATCGATCGTTTAAATTTCCGCAATATAACGGATGACAAATTGCACCTTTCCTCAGAAAATTGGAGGTAGATCGTTATCTGGGTGTCACAGCGATCGGGGTGCCAAACAATGCAATCTAAACTACAATTTAAAATATTAGTAACGCTACCAATTCTCGCGATGTCAATGGGCGAAAGCCACGGGTTTTATGGGCGATCGCCGTTTGCCGATCGAACGAGCGATCGGCAACCTACAGCCGTTATCGTATCGTTATCCGGAGCGGCTCGGACTTGCTCGCCGACCTTAGCCTGTCAAGTGTTCGAGCCTCGCGACGGGAACGAAGGACAACCCAAAGATACCGTCGGATAGCTCGCTCGGACTCGCGGTGTGGCAGACGCTCGCCTCGAGTGGTGTCGACGCGCCTTCAATAAGGACAACCCAGATCGAAAACGCACTGAAATAGATCGCGGGTGAGGTCAGACATCGCTCCGCTCTCGCTTCGCCTTCCCGTCCCGATGGGTTCGCAAAATGGCAGTATAAAGGAGAATGGCTTTTCCGTTTTCCCGATGCCGTCACAGCGAACGAAACCGAGGAGACTCGCGCGTACTGTCACCGATCGCCTCGCTAAAGCGAAAGCGCTGTTGGAGGTTGAAGGAAACTGGAACCGACAGCAACGCAGCCGTCGCACGCAGCAGCGATCGGCGGATCGGGGGGCAGACCCATCAATGTTCGGTGAAAAAATTCAACAGTGCGTTCGACGGTGGCAAGGGGCGAAACAACGCCAACCAGCAGGTGCGATCGCCACCGCATTAGGAGCCTCGGGCGTTGCGATCGCCGGAACCCTCGCCGGTGCGTTTCAACTGCTCGAATGGGCTGTTCTCGATCGCTTCTTCCAACTCCGACCGCCCGAACCTCAAGACCCTCGCATCGTCCTCGTCACCATCGACGAACGGGACATCACTCATATCGGTCGCTGGCCGATGCCCGATGCCGTGCTGGCCGACCTGTTGTTGAAAATACAAGCCCAACAGCCCGCCTCGATCGGCTTGCATCTCTATCGCGACGTTCCCATCGATCCCGGATACGACAAACTGACTGAAGTTTTACGGACGACGCCCAACCTGATCGGTATGGAAAAGTTCGTCGGTCAGTCTATCTCTCCGCCCCCCGTCCTCAGACAACTCGATCGCGTCGCCTTGGCGGACATGGTTCTCGACCCCGACGGTAAAGTGCGGCGAGGATTGATTTCGATCGAACCGCGAGAGGGAGAGTTGCGGTTGACCTTTGCCGCCAAACTCGCTCTCTTATACCTGCAAGATCGCAATATCGACATCGAACCGGACGAAGACCGTCCGTGGAAAGTTCGCCTCGGACAAGCTCGCATCGAACCCCTTCGAGAAAACGACGGCGGATACGCCAGAATCGATAACGGTGGATATCAAATTCTCCTCAACTATCGAGGGACGCGCCAAGCGTTCCACCGCGTTTCGATGACCGAGGTTCTCGAAGGCAAGGTTCCCTCGGGCTTAATGCGCGATCGCATCGTTATCGTCGGACCGACGGCTGCCAGTCTCAAGGAACAGTACAACACCCCGTTCAGCGATCGCCTCGGCAGCAGCTACACCCAAATGTCGAGTTTGGTCGTTCACGCCAACCTCACCAGCCAACTCCTCAGTGCAGCCCTCGACGGCCGGCGTCTGTTTCGCTATCTCAGCGAACCCGTCGAGTGGCTGTGGGTGTTCCTGTGGGCTGGGGCGGGAACGGTCGTCGGCTGGTACTGGTGGCACACCAGCCAGTTTCGCAGCTATACTTCGCCGGGATGGTGCATTTTAGGGACTTACGCCGTGGCGATCTGTGGCAGTCCTTTACTGATCGGATATGTGGCGTTTCTCAACGGTTGGTGGATTCCCGTGGTGTCGCCCATCGCAGCGGCATCGGTGGCGATCGTTACCGTGTCGTTTCGCAAAACGCACGGGTTGCAGCGACTGGCCACCTCCGACAGCTTGACGCAAGTTGCCAACCGACGCTATTTCGACGCATATCTCCAGCGCACTTGGCAAATCGCCCAACGCAAACAGCAATCGGTTTCGTTGATTTTGTGCGATGTGGATTATTTCAAAAACTATAACGATACCCACGGACATCCTGCGGGCGATCGCTGTTTGCAAGGGGTCGCCCGCGCGATCGTGGGGGCGGTGCGTCGCAGCGATGTCGTCGCGCGTTACGGCGGCGAAGAGTTTGCGGTCGTCCTCCCCGAAACTCACCTCGACGACGCCCTCAAAGTTGCCCGACGCATCCGCGATCGCGTTAACGACTTACACATCGACCACAACGGGTCGCCCGTCGGCCCTTACGTCACGCTCAGTTGTGGGGTGGCGAGCTTGATTCCCAACTCCTCGGCGTCCCTCGAGACTCTGATCCAAACGGCCGACTTGGCTCTATACGACGCGAAAGAGGACGGGCGTAATACGTACTGTTTTCGCCAGTTGTAGTCTGAATTACAGAAATATAACGATACAATGATGAAGCCTGCTTCACGCCGTACGAGTTTGGCGAGACAATGGAGGTAAATAAAGATTCTGCAGTATAGGTTACATCATGTCAGAACAGACGATAGAATCAATTCTTCACGAGCAACGGACGTTTCCCCCAGCCGCAGATTTTGCCGCTAACGCACATATTAAAAGCATGGCCGACTATAAGGCTTTGTGCGATCGCGCGGCAAAAGACCCGGAAGGGTTTTGGGGCGAACTGGCCGAAACCGAACTCGACTGGTTTCAAAAGTGGGAGAACGTCCTCGACTGGCAACCCCCCGTTGCCAAATGGTTTGAGGGAGGCAAACTCAACGTTTCTTACAACTGCCTCGATCGCCACTTGACCACCTGGCGCAAAAACAAAGCCGCGTTGATTTGGGAAGGGGAACCCGGCGACTCGCGCACCCTCACCTACGCCCAACTGCACCGCGAAGTCTGTCAGATGGCCAACGTCATCAAACAGTTCGGCGTGAAAAAAGGCGACGTCGTGGGAATTTATATGCCCATGATTCCCGAAGCGGCGATCGCCATGTTAGCCTGCGCCCGCATCGGTGCCGTTCACAGCGTCGTTTTCGGTGGATTCAGTGCCGAAGCCCTGCGCGATCGCCTCAACGCCGCCGAAGCCAAACTGGTGATTACCGCCGACGGCGGTTTCCGCAAAGATAAAGTCATCACCCTCAAAGACCAAGTCGATAAAGCCCTCGCCGACGACGCCGCCCCCAGCGTCGAAAACGTCCTCGTCGTGCGGCGCATCGAAAAAGACACCCACATGGAAGAGGGTCGAGACCACTGGTGGCACGAAGTCCGTCAAGGCATCTCCGCCCACTGTCCCGCCGAACCGATGGACAGCGAAGATATCCTCTTCATCCTCTACACCAGCGGCAGCACCGGAAAACCGAAAGGCGTCGTCCACACCACCGCCGGATACAACCTCTACGCCCACGTTACCAACAAATGGACGTTCGACCTGAAGGACACCGATATTTTCTGGTGTACCGCCGACGTGGGTTGGATTACCGGACACAGCTATATCGTCTACGGTCCGTTGTCTAACGGGGCGACGACAGTGATGTACGAAGGGGTTCCCCGTCCGTCCAACCCCGGCTGTTTTTGGGATGTCGTGGAAAAATACGGCGTCACGATTTTCTATACCGCCCCCACCGCCATTCGTGCCTTTATTAAAGCCGGAGACAAACATCCCAACGCCCGCGATTTGTCCAGCTTGCGGCTGTTGGGAACGGTGGGCGAACCCATCAACCCGAAAGCTTGGATGTGGTATCACCGAGTCATCGGCGGCGAACGCTGTCCGGTCGTCGATACCTGGTGGCAGACGGAAACGGGCGGTTTCATGATTACGCCGCTACCGGGGGCAACGCCGACGAAACCCGGTTCGGCGACGCTGCCGTTCCCTGGTATTCAAGCGGACGTGCTGGATTTGGACGGAAACGAGATTCCGGCGA
Source organism: Geitlerinema sp. CS-897 (assembly GCF_028368005.1). Lineage (NCBI taxonomy): Bacteria > Bacillati > Cyanobacteriota > Cyanophyceae > Geitlerinematales > Geitlerinemataceae > Geitlerinema > Geitlerinema sp. CS-897. Next base: position 28,088 of record NZ_JAQNCQ010000194.1, read on the forward strand.
ACCAGGGCGGATATTTGGTGGTCAAGCATCCCTGGCCGGGCATGATGCGGACGGTGTACGGGGACTTCAACCGTTTCCGCCGTAGCTATTGGGAGCATATCGCTCCGAAAGACGGTCATTATTTCTATTTTGCGGGAGACGGCGCTCGCAAGGACGAGGACGGCTATTTCTGGATTATGGGTCGCGTGGACGACGTGATCAACGTTTCGGGACACCGCCTCGGGACGATGGAAATCGAGTCGGCGTTGGTGTCGCACCCGTCAGTGGCGGAAGCGGCGGTGGTCGGGAAGCCGGACGAGATTAAGGGTGAAAGCATCGTGGCGTTCGTGATGCTGGAGGAGGACTACGAGGCTGGCGACGATTTGGATAAGGCGTTGAAGCAACACGTGGTTGAGGAAATCGGCGCGATCGCCCGTCCGGGTGAGATTCGTTTTTCGGACGATTTGCCGAAAACCCGGTCTGGGAAGATTATGCGTCGGATTCTCCGCAGTCTGGCGTCTGGGGAAGAGATTTCCGGCGATACGTCGACGTTGCAAGACCGCAGCGTGTTAGATAAGTTGCGCGAACGTTAAGTCTTTTCGTCAATTTATTGGTGTGTTAGGGGCGATCGCGGGTTCGTCTCGCTGTTGCCCCTCACGTTCTCCATCTCGTCGGGTTGGGAACGCTCGATAATGGATCGGGAAGTTCGATCGAGTTTCCCGATCCGTTTGGTTTTAGCGATCGCCCTCGTCCTCGTTGTCCGCTTCGAGTATGTCTTCGGCAATGCGATCGAGGCGATCGTTGGCATCTTTTGCCAGTTTCGCCGTCGCCACTTGGGAGAACAAACCCGACACCGCCGACAGACTTCCGTGGGGAATGCGACCTGAGAAAATCAGAGCGACCCCGATGAGAACGACCATCAAACTCGCCCCTTGAGCCGTCCAGTTGAGAAAAAAGGCAAAATTGGCGTGACGCAGACGCAGTTTAATAATTGCTTCGTCGGACTGAAATTTGCGTTTCATGGCGCTTATGGAACTCTACACTGCGATTCTCGAACGGGGTAGGATAGATTTTCGAGGCGGCTTTAAGGCGTAGCCCGATCGACGCCTTGACAAAAAACACAAAATATGTAGTCCAGTGAGGGCATCCAAACAGGGACAAGCGAAAATTGACAGAAAGCTCCACATGGTAACGGATTGCAACGGCGATCGTTATCTAAAAAGCAAAGAGAGTAACGCTGTTATCGACGCTCGCCTTTGGGTGTTGCGACAAGTTCCGCCGTTTAAAAATAAGGAATGGACTTCAAAAACTCGTTTGAATTATCAAACTATTGAAGAGTATTTTGTTCCTCAACTTTTTAAGACCAATCCTTGTTTAAACGGACAAAAAAAGAAATGGTCTGAATTAGAAGACGAGATTCGAGATAATCAAATTGGCATTGTTGGAATTTACGGGAAAACCTGGCAAAAGTTCCATCACGGCAAAGACATTAACGAAACTGCCTTCAAAGCCTATTGTGGAATTTTAGGTTTAGATTGGCAAGATATCATAGATATTGAGATTCCAGTTTGGAAAACGCTGCAAACGCAGCTCCACAAGTTCGACCATCGCGACTGTGTAACCCGTTATTATACGCTCGTTCGGAAATTCAATAATCTCCTAAGCCTTTGCATTCAGTTTAGTCCAGAACAAAAACTCAGTTTTCATTGGCTGTTGCGTTGTTTGCTCGAATCTTCATCAAATCGAAATCGAGTGGCTTACCACGATTTTTATGGCTCTTCCGAACTTAAGATGCAGAATCAATCTGAAAAAATCATAGAAAGCTGACTCCTAAGCTCAAAGTTGCAGAAATTACGAAATCCATAAGCTTTGCGTTTAATCAGCTTTAACTTGTTGTTTAAACCTTCCACAA
>NZ_JAQNCQ010000195.1:0-5648 GCF_028368005.1 Geitlerinema sp. CS-897
GATGCGCAGAAAATCTTGGTAGAATGTCGGTAGCATTTTTTTGTTGGGGTGGCCGCAAACGCCACCCTCTTTTTTGGGACTCCTCTATTCTCTCAAACAATTGTCCCGTCTGGCTTCCGTCTACCTTGTCACCCTCTCAGTTTCCGTAGTCAAAACTCCAGTAAATCACTGCAAAGCTCGCAAGTATTCCCGAGCGATGCCTGCAATATGAGCGGCGCGATCGAGCCAGTTGACAATTCTACGGGCGTTGTAAAAATCCTGACGCGAACCCGAAATATAATCGCTCAAACTATATCCCGTGTAGGACCCATCTCGCATTCCCAACACCAAAATTTTCGCCGCGATCTCTTTCTGTGCGGCCAAATCGGGATTGGCGATCAAATCGATGCCCAAACGAGCCGACCAGTGGCGGTAATTGGCTCGTCCCGTAATCTGGACGAACCCCCGTCCTTTGTAGAGCGGACCGTCTCCGGCGTAGATGTTTCCCAAGTCCGATCGCCACTCGTAATCCCAACCGCTGGCTAACTCTCGCATCCATTTTCCCATGTGAGATTCATGTTCGGCTGTGGCGAGGACGTAGGCGATTTGCCCCAAATCGGTGACGCCGTTGTCGAGACAGGATTGCAGGATTAAGGGAACTGAATCGCGAGCGTGAACGCGAATGTCAGGATAGGGAATCGAGGCGATAATCCGAGGAATATCGAAATTTCCAACCCCTTCTTTCGGGCGATCGGGTTGGTAAACACGAACGGGTCCGTCGATCAACATCGACCAGGTTTCCCGGCCGACTAAACCGTCTACGAGGAGGTTTCGCTGTGCCTGAAACCGCTTGACGGCGGCTTCGGTATTGACGCCAAACTTTCCATCGACAATTTCGTCGGGGGGAAAAATACCCGCGTCTTTGAGGCGTTGTTGTAAAACGCGAACGAATTCGCTGAGTTCCGGGTAGTCTAAGCCATCCCCCCGTTTTAAAATGGGAAATCGCGGAATCTCGACGGGAGGCTCGCTGTCTGAATCGTCTTTCGGTGGCTCTGACGGTGGCTCTACCGGTTTGGCAGGGGGTTTTTGGGAAATTCCGAGAACGCGATCGATCTCGATCCAGGTACTTTGTCCGACAATACCGTTAACTTCGAGGTCGTGGCGCATTTGAAAAACGCGCACGGCTTTTTCAACCTTGGAGTCGAACTGACCGTCTACGACTTCGCTCTCGGGAAGTAGTTTGAGTCGAATCAGAAGTCGCTGTAACTCTTTGACGGGTTCGATAAACTCCTTCGATTTAATGCCGTCTCCGGGTCGAAGAAAGATGCGTTTGACGGTCATAGTTCGTTTTGAAAATAGCGGTGACTCTATTTTAGACACCGTTGGGCGATTCGCGCGGCTCTACGGCCAAACGAGTCAGTTCGTCTCGATCGCTGGACTTCTCAGCCGCGAACGGCGACTTCGGGCAACCATTCTGTCTCTCGAGACTGCCAAACTTTGCCGTCCATGGCCATTTGCTCGATGGAACTGGCCAGTCGTAGGGCGCGTAATGCCTGTTCTCCACCGACAGAGGGTTGGTTGCCGCCGCGAACGCAGTTGACGAAATGTTCTAACTCTGCGTGTAGGGGTTCGATGTTGCTAGTGCGGACTTTTTCGATCAGTCCGTCTTGACGATACAACACTTGACCGTAATCGGTGGAGTAGTTGGCGGTGGTTTGACGGTGAATGAGGATTTCGTTGTTGAGGAAATCCGCTTCTGTCAGAGAATTTTTGCAATGAGCGGCGATCGATCGCCGTTTGCGGTGGGTTACTTTACTGGCGGTCAGAGTCGCGATCGCACCGTTGGCGAATCCCAGCGTTGCCGTGACGTAATCTAAATAGGGGGAACCGGAAACGCTGCTGCCGCTGGCGGAGACTTTCACCACGCGATCGCCGATGAGTTCCAACATCAAATCGATGTCGTGAATCATCAAATCCAACACCACCGAAACGTCGTTGGCGCGATCGGAATAAGGGCTGAGGCGATGCGCCTCTAACGCCAAAACGTCTTCGGTTTTTAAGACTTTACTGAGTTCTTGAAACGCGGGATTGAACCGTTCGATATGTCCCACTTGCAAGATACAACCCGATTCGGCTGCTGCATTGACGAGAGCTTCGGCTTCTGCGAGACTCGCCGCGATCGGTTTTTCGATCATGACGTGAATGCCCGCTTCTAGGCAGGCCATTCCCACCGAATAGTGCAACCGCGTCGGAACCGCCACACAAACCGCCTGGACGTGGGGGAGTAAATCGCGGTAGTCTTCGTAAAACTTGACGCGATACTTGCTGGCCGTATCCAGGCCGCGATCGACGTTAATGTCCGCCACTCCCACGAGTTCCACGTCTTTGAGCAGACTTAACACCCGCGTATGGTGTTGACCCATATTGCCAACCCCAATGACACCCATGCGAAGCGGCTCGGGTTGGCTCGTCCCCGCAGTGTTATTTGGATGATTCACGGATAGACTCTCTCATCACACTTGGTTTCGCCTCCCCCAACACCGGAAGAGTAAGTTCGGGCAGCCTAGTACGACCCAAAACTACCCAGATAGTATCACAGCGTCTTAAATTGTAAAGATTTGGCAAGTACAGTTTTCGACACTGTCTACTCCGGCGGATTTCGAGCGATCGGTGCGACGGTTGCAAGGGCGATCGCTCAAGCAAAGGTCGAACCGTTCCACCCCCACATAGCCCGTTCGGCATCGGCGAATTCAATGTACGTTCGTTTGGCCGGAACGCCGATGGCCTTTTCGATTTCTTGACAAAAATCCTCACTCATGGCCTTCGTTTGAGCGGGATTCATATTGCCAATACTTTTAATTTCGATGTAACACACTGGATCGGTGGTACCGCCGAAGGTCATGGGAACGTCTGCATCAAAGGCTGTCATTACGTAGGATTCAGGTTTTCCTAAATGTCCCGCCAGCTTGGACGACAGTTGTTTGAGCAGTCCTTCGATCGCCGTTTTCTCCGGTGCTACCGCAGAGGTTTTCACTTGAATTAAAGGCATGATGTCGTTCTCTGAGTCGTCAATGTCTAAAAACCCTTGTTGATGGGATGACCGGATGATGTGATGGGGTGAAGTTTTCTCCCCATCTCTCCATCTCCCCACTGGTGACGAGTGACTGTTGCTAAATTAACCGCCGTAACTCCAGCCGGTACTCGAGAGTTCGAGAATGTCGCCGTCACGGTGCAATCCAGCCGCAATGACTCGGCCGACGAAAACGGTATGGTCGCCGTGTTCGACACTGCCGACCACGTTACATTCGATATATCCGAGAGAGTCTTTAATAATGGGACATCCCGTTTCGCCGAGGACGAACTCGACATCTTCAAATTTGTTTCCGACGCGGCGTTGGGGTTTGAAGAACTGTTGCGCCATCTCTTTCTGTCCCGCTTCGAGGAAGCTGAGCGCAAACACGCCACTGGCTTTAATCATGGCATTAGAACCGCTATCGTTTTTGACGCAGTTCACCACTAGCGGCGGCTCAAAAGACGCCTGCGTCACCCAACTGGCAGTAAAGCCGTTGACGTTGTCGCTATCTTTGACCCCACAGATGTAGAGTGCGTGGGGCATTTTGCGTAAGAGTGTCTTTTTGGCGGCTTTTTTGTCTTCCGTATCTAACATCGCGTTGTGTTTCCCTTGGGTAGATTTCTCGGGGTGACAGCGCGTTCGGGAACCCGTCGCACCGTCAGAGTCATTGTAAACAGTTCCCCGTCACCCGTCATCTGTCGTTGGTTAGGGCGATTCCTGGCGATGGCTGAGGGGTTAAGGTACGATCGCTCCGGTCAGGAATTTTTGGAAAAACTCTCGAAATTCCCGGTATATCAGAGATGCTGGGCGTCTTAAACGACAATTTACTCAGGAGCGAGTCGAATTGTCTGAAGCTCTATTCAATGTCTAGGAATTTTTGTCGGTAAATCAATAGTTTTATTTTCTTCGCGATCGCTCTGTTGTCGTTCGGGTGTAGCTGAAGGCGAACTCTCTTCTAAAGGAGCCAACTCGATCTTATCGACGGCAACAAAGGAAGGTGAAACGATCGCCGCAAGTACACCACCAGGAACACCGCTCGGGGGAGGCGGAGCTTGAGGTACGACTCGACCCGTGACCATCACTGACCGACCTTCATAACGTTCGATTTCTTCACGCGATCGAATTGAAATCGAATGCCATGCGGGGTAGAGAAGAATTCCCCCACCAGAATTAAATGAAATTGCCACATGACCGTGATACACAGGTGGTGGAGTCTGACGTTTTCGGACATCATTTTGTTCGTAGATCCCCACAACCCGAACCTCTAATCCGTGGCGATCGCGAGAATGAAAAAGTTCTTGGAATTCCTCCCAGCTCGAAATTATTGGCAGATTTTCAGGACGACGAATTAACGGAAAAATCGCATTTTTTTTGCGATGTCGTGAAATGGAGCTGGTTCGATTGAGTTGTAGCATTTCTGCTAAAGGAATAATTTCGATATTTTCTACACTCACAAAACAAGGGGTCGCTCGCGTCTTTTTATTATTAAATTCGTAGAAACACTCTGGTACGACTCGACCCGTGACCGCTACTGACCAACCTTGATAACGCTCGATTTCTTCGAGCGATCGAATGGCATTCGGAGATTCAATTGGATACAGTAGAATTTTTGTGTTGGGAAGGACAACTGCAACATTGCCTCGATATCTATAGGTTGAGTTGCCCGGAAAGTAAACTTTCCGATATATTCCCATCACTCTTACTTCTACACTTTCTCGATTCTCGGTATTTTTAAATAGGCTATCGAGTTGAGATTTCGAGCTTATGGTTGGTGCTTTTTTTATTTGAGTTTCTACGCTGTTTGAATTTAAATCTTGTATCGAAATCGAGCGACACCCAAAAAGAGAGGCGATCGCCAAAAAAGAAATAAATACCATCAAAATTTGCATAATGCGCTCGAAAAAAGGTTTTTAATGGATTTGACTTTTAAAAATAACGATTGTTGTTTGATGGCAAAACTCAAATACGATGGGTGCATTTCAAAGAAAGCCAAAATATTCTTCTGGAGAAACCGGGACTCTGTCAGATCCCCAGTCTTGAATGTCCAATTCCTTGAAGATACCCGGTTTCGAGAAATTTACGGCCAATGAAATGCACCCCGAGAGCCAGCCATCGTGACATCGGAAACCTGGCTCGCTTTTCCTGGGAGGTTAGCATTTAACCTCGGTTGGCGATCGCGAACCTTCAATTGGTTTGGCTCGCCTCCATCTGCAACCGACTTCAACAACGCCGCTAGAAAGTTAGGGTCAATTTTCTATAGCCATTCAGGATAGCACTCCGTTAATTTTGTCTGGGGGTTGACGCTGAAACGCTTGACAGGAGAGGGTTAAACTCTAAAAACCCTGTCAGATCCTTGAGGAACGAGAAACGGCTCAACGCTTGACACAAGGCGGGTTGGCGGAGTTTTTTGTAAAGAATTCAGGAGAACTGAAGACGAAAAGTCTTAAGAAAAGCTTTACTTAGGGCTTGCTGAATAAGTCTCCAGAGCGAATTCTGATGCCGTACAGCTTGCCCAATGGTCGTTTTGGACTCTAGCTTCCCAATTGAATCGGTAATCGCCGACGAAAATCCAAGGTTTTTGAGCTTCTCGATCGGA
>NZ_JAQNCQ010000196.1:0-8678 GCF_028368005.1 Geitlerinema sp. CS-897
CGGGAACGATCTGAGCCAACGCGGACGTTCTGGGGAGGAAACCGAACGCTAGGCTCTGGAGACTCGCAAGGATCGCTACGGTCAGTACGGGTCTAGAGATACCGTGTAAATTGTTTACGTTAATCTGGGGGAAATACATACGGGCATCTCGATTAATTCAAAATTATTGAGAAGCAAGCTCGACTATCGAGAATCAATAACGAGATTTAAAGGGTTTCAGCCGTTGGAGCTTAAACCAGAATCAATTTTTCGAGGTTTCTATACCAATTCAGCTAAAAAAAATCTCTTTAAAATACAATTCTATCTCGAATAATATCAAATCTCAACAATTTTTACCCATATTAACATTGATAAGTTTTAATACATTAGCGATCGCGATCTTTACCGTCACACTTCAGTTTGTTTCGATCGCGATCGCGTTTTTTGACTGACGGCGTGCGATCGCCTGTGAGACACATTAGCAAAGACTCTGATGCAATCGAAACTTGTTTTCGATAGTTTTCACAATCTCAATAGTGGTTTTGGCGATCGAATTCTCGGTTTTTGAGATTCAATTATACTTTTTTAGTCACAAACGCCGAAAACCCATAATTTTCTCCTTTACGTTCCCACCAAGAACTAGCAGCATAACGAGTCGATCGTCTGCGGCTGTAGTCCGTCCGGTGGATTAGCTGGTTAGATGTCTTCTAGCACATTAAATATTTAAGAAATGGGTTAAATTTTTTTACCTATATAAAAAACATAGCCATAATACTCTTTGTACTTATAATATAGCTGAGCTTCATGTCGTTGGTTTGCGATAAATTCCACCGCAGCTTTATTGCCTGCATTTTTCTCCAGGAAGAGTTTTTTTGCGTCTACTTGTGGAACATAGAAATGCTCCGTCCAGCAGTTTTCAGGCAAAATAAAAGTGGCGACTGGAATATATCCAGCTTTTTGCATTTGTGCGACCTTATTGGGGATCGTGTCTATTTCCGGATAGGCATCCATCCAAAATTCCTCGATCTCGGCAGGGCGTTCCTCCGTAAACCATGAAGCTTCCGAAACAGCAATATAACCTCCGGGTTTCAGGAATTTTCGCCATTCATTAAGCCCCCGTTCAAACCCAATATTATAGATTGCTCCTTCCGACCAAATCAGATCTAATTCTTCATTTTGGAAGGGAAGAATTTCCATCGATCGCACAATGCCTTTTACTCTATTTTGAAGATTCAGTTTTTCGACATTCCGATCGAACAGGTCAATAAAAGTAGAAAAAATGTCGATACCTATAATATTTCCCGATGTATGCTGCGCTAATATCATTGTCTGTCCACCCGATCCGCAGCCAATGTCGGCAATCAGTGATTTTTCATTAAGATTATCGATAAAACTCAATGCTTTAATCGTCACTTCAGGGCTACCCGGCCCCTGTCGTTTTAGGCTTGCAAAATATTCGCAGATTAATTCTAAATCAAACTCATGAATTGATTTATTTTCATCGTTCATAATGTCTCCTTACAACCCCCCAAACTTCTCGATCGCACGTTCCAGACCGCTCGCTTCAGAAACCTCTGTCGTAAAACGGACAAGTCTTACCTGTAGTATATCTGAGACTTTATCCCAACACGCGATCGATCGCCTCAATCGTCCGCTGTAAATCAACGATTTCGTGAGTACAGTTTAGGAAAAACCGTACCCTGGCTTTAATTCTGAGGAACCGAAGGATAAATCGTCGGTAACGCATTAATTTCCTACTGAAATAGCATTTGCGACGATCGCACCGCCACATCAGAAGTCCCGACACTGACAGGAACGATCGCCGCTTTCGCTGCTTCGGTGACGCGAGAATTGCCGGAACGGAAAAAGCCAATCCCCTCAAAAGGATTGGTTTCCCCAAAACCAACCCAACTTAACGGTGTTGTTCCATTCTGGCGATGCGCTGTTTCACCGCCACCACACTGTCAGGATTGAGGGAAATCGAATCGATTCCGACGCTGACGAGAAACGCCGCAAAATCAGGATAGTCGCTGGGGGCTTGTCCGCAAATTCCCACTTTGCGATCGCGGTGGTGGGCGGTTTCGATCGTCCGTCAGTTGCTGAATTGACCGCATCATCCCTCGCAGGAGAAGGCGAAACCGCGATCGCATTTTTATCAAAGTCTGATGTGGGAAGAACAGAATAAATAGGATGCCCAGCAGTGAGTGCCGCTGAACGTTCCCAATCAGCAGCGGCCGGTAAACTCGAACTCAACATCAGTAGCTTTCAACCGTTTGCTACGTTGGGGTTGTTAGCCCTCATCTATCTGAGCAATCCTATCAAACCCTCAGATGTAAAGAATTTGATTTTCCATTTCATCGGCTGTCGTACTATTTAGAATAGTCAGCAACCTTTGCACAATTTCTTGATAGGGATTTCTGACAGCAATAATGATTCCGTAGTGCGGCTTTCCCCGCTCGAAGTACCCTCGTGCCAGATCTTCAAAATCAATTCGGTTATGGGTGAGGATAGCTGCTCTCTGACTCACAGCATACTCCAATTGCTCGGCATCAGTTTTGCCAAGTTGTCCTGCTTGATGGGCTGTTGTCGCCTCAAACCCACGAGAGCGTAGAAGAGTCGCCACAAGCACATCAACATCTTCATCCAAATAAACATGAATAAAAATTTCAGTCATGCTTTCCGAACTCGAAAATCGATTAATTCATCAGGAATTCGATTACGCTCGATATATTCATTGATTTCTTCTTGACGATCTAGGTAATAGCTAAGAGCGTCAAAAACCTGTGACAAAACAAGATGCGGCAAACGCTGAGGAATCTCTTCAGGCGAAACCCCAAGACGCCACATTTCCACGATCGCGCGAACTGGAGTCCTTGTCCCTCTGATAATAGGCTCACCGCTTAGAATTTCGCTGTCTCTGACAATGTGACAGTGTTCCGTCGATTGAAGCATGGAGTTTTCCTCTAGGCATTCCATGCCTATTTTAGCCCGATCCGAACTTGCCCCACCCAGGAGGATCTGGAATCCTTTATGGCAACGGATCGACTATAGCTCTAGGATAGCTGAGGTTCTAAGGCAGTTAAATTCTGGCGTTTCTCATTCCATCTGCTGACTGGCAATACCTATTGTTCGCTTGAAAAGATCGGCTTACAAAAAGGGGCGATCGCAATGTTATAAAAATCTGATGTGGGAAGAACTGAATGAATGTCGTGCAAGGAACAGTCACCACTCTCAGCAAAACGCAATTCTGAAATAGGGTTTGCGACAGTCGAACTGCTGCGTCAGAAATCCCGACGATAACGGGAACGATCGCCGAATCGTGTTAAAAAGATAAGCTGGCCGAAAGCGGCGATCGCAATGTTATAAAAATCTGATGCGGGAAGAACTGAATGAATGTCGTGCAAGGAACAGTCACCACTCTAAGCAAAAAGCAATGCTGAGTTTACTTACGTTACAAGATCGGCGATCGCACTGGGGAAATACCCTGCATCGCGACCTGTTTTTTAATCTGAGTTCGGGGTAACTGCATTCACTCTAAACTATCATCCTGCCAAAAACGTTTATTCCGTCTGCTGCACCGCCGCGTTAGGCTGTTGTCGCTCGGCAACCTGCATTAGAAGACGTAATGCTTCATTTACTGCGGCATCACTCGGAAAGGCGCGAGCAACATCAGGATCTAGAAGTACTAAATTTGTCCCCGAACGATATCGATCGACATACTTGCCCCTAACACCTCCTTGCATTTGAGCAAAGTCATATTCAGACCGTAATTCGTCTTCCATTTCATTCTCAATTTCCTTCTTCATAAAACTTCCTCTCCTGTCGAGTGGCTTTTCGAGCGCTTATGATTCGTACTTTTGCGCCTCGGTCAGTATGTGCAACAACTAAAAGTTGTCCAAGCTGAGATACACCAATGATAACGTAGCGGTTTTCTCTGATGGAATGGTCAGGATCGGGGAAGGTTACGGATAGCGGGTCATTAAAGACGGTTGCCGCTTCTTGGAAGGAAACACCATGCTTCTCAAGATTTAGTTCTGCTTTGTTTGGATTCCATTCAAATTCCATATAAAATACTTTCTGCGTGTTCCCTTATCCTGAAAATCATTTTTTCGGTCGTCTTTTGTAATGTGTTCTTGCAGGATGTCCATTTCAGCTATGTGTCTTAACATAAATATCCGAATCCCCCAAAGTTGAGCATCGGGATGTCGATCGAATAGTTTATTAGTTGCGGGTACGGCAGTCTCATCGACCTCAAAATCTCCCGTTTCGATAGTGTCTGCAAACAATCTTGGCAACCTCACCAAAATCTCTCGAGAGTCCGCTTCATCGACTTGTTATATTGCTACACGCATTGGAACAGGCAACATATTTTGCCAATAAAACGTTTCTTTAGGTAAAACTAAAGCATCAACTCGCTCGAAGTCTGAGCGAACTGGATGAAAATCAGCATTGGAGCGTGGGTAGGTCAGGGGTGTCTCATCGCAATTAGGAAGATACACTCCGTAGTGCTGAAGAGTCGCATCAAGAAAACCAGATTCGTATTGGTTAGAGCTAAGTATTGATTTCATTTCAGCTTCAGTGACTTCTCGCATGACGCTACAAAACAAATGTCGGCTTTGGATTGGGAAGGTAGAACCTTGAGATACAAAATACTCGTAGGTTACTTCAAGATCCCAGTAGCCGACGCCCCAACCGCGATCGCCAATCTTTTCATTTGGGCCATCATAATCGTCTCCTCCGAAGAGATAATGTTCAACCCACTTATCTTGATAGAAAACCTTGATAGTACTCCAGCCACTAGTTCCTTGATGGGTAATGACTATAGCTTTGGTTTCTAGGAAAAGAGCAAGAGCGAACGCCACTTCTTCGGACGAAAACGCCCACCAAGTTGTCCAAGTATGTCCAGAATATTGCCATAAAAAACGTCGATCTTGTTCCTCTAACAATGCCGGAAAAATATTGACTTGATATTCTGCATTGAAGAGTTTGTAAAGAGTCGAAACGACTGACTGAATTGGAGCTTCGATGAAAACTACGCCAAAACGATTCCAGAACCCGCCAGTAAGACCAAATCCTCGCTTTTCTGCCAGATTTCTAGACATATAAATTTGGATAACAGCTTCACCAGTAACCCAATGATAACTTGCTCTTTAACGTTGGAAGTTTAAGGTGTTGCTCAACTGAAGACTTGCGGTCTAACTCCGGTATTATGGGTGTTATCTCACCGTTACCGGATAACACTTCATACTGGGGACTGTTACCGCAACCGGAGCGATGAAAACACCGCACCCCCTCAAACACGTCGATCGCACGTTCCAGACCGATCGCTTCAGAAACCTCTGTCGTAAAACGGACAAGTCTTACCTGTAGTATATCTGAGACTTTATCCCAACACGCGATCGATCGCCTCAATCGTCCGCTGTAAATCAACGATTTCGTGAGTACAGTTTAGTAAAAACCGTACCCTGGCTTTAATTCTGAAGAACCGAAGGATTTCGGTAACGTATTGATTTCCTGCTGAAACAGGGTTTGCGACGATCGCACCGCCACATCAGAAGTCCCGACACTGACAGGAGCGATCGCCGCAACAGAAAACACCAATCCCCTCGCAAAAATAGGTTTCCCCATTAACGCTGTTTTTCCATTCTGGCGACGCGCTGTTTCACCGCCACCACACTGTCAGGATTGAGGGAAATCGAATCGATTCCGACGCTGACGAGAAACGCCGCAAAATCAGGATAGTCGCTGGGGGCTTGTCCGCAAATTCCCACTTTGCGATCGCACGCGTGAGCAGTTTCAATGAGGCGTCGAATATTACGTTTGACAGCGGGATGGCGTTCGTCGAACAGGTGCGCCAACTCCGAAGAATCGCGATCGACGCCCAACACTAACTGCGTCAAATCATTACTTCCAATCGAAAACCCGTCGAATCGCTGACAAAATTCGTCCGCCAGTTCCACGTTCGAGGGAATCTCGCACATCACGTACACTTGCAATCCCTTCTCACCCCGTTTCAAACCGTTTTCCGCCATCACTTCCAATACGCGATCGGCTTCTTCTGGAGTCCGACAAAAGGGAATCATCACCAATACGTTATCCAAACCGATAGTTTCGCGAACGCGGCGAATGGCGCGACATTCCAAGGCGAACCCCTCACGATAGCGATCGCTGTAATACCGAGACGCGCCGCGAAATCCCAACATTGGGTTGGATTCTTTCGGTTCGAATTGCGCCCCGCCGATTAAATCTGCATATTCGTTCGTTTTAAAATCGCTCATGCGGACGATCGCCGGATGGGGATATTGCGCGGCGGCGATTTTGGCAATTCCCCGCGCCAAATGTTCCACGAAATATTCAGTTTTGTCCTCGTATCCCCGCGTCAATTCCTCAATACGCTTGCGCGCCATTTTGTCTTCTAACTCGTCGAACTTCACCAACGCCATTGGATGAATTTTCACGATGTTGTTGACGATAAACTCCATCCTGGCTAACCCGATTCCCTCAGTCGGGAGTTTCCACCAGCGAAACGCCGCTTCGGGAGAGGCGATGTTCGTCATAATTTGAGTTTCCGTCTCGGGAATGTCATCGAGATCGACTTCTTCGGCCTCGAACTCGAGACATCCTTCGTAAATATACCCGCGATCGCCCTCGGCGCAAGAAGTGGTAATTTCCCGTCCGTCGTCGAGGAGATCCGTAGCGTTTCCCGTTCCCACGATCGCCGGAATTCCCAACTCGCGACTGACGATCGCCGCGTGACAGGTACGTCCGCCGCGATCGGTAACGATAGCTTTGGCCTGTTTCATCACCGGAACCCAGTCGGGATCGGTCATTCCCGTCACGAGAACTGAGTTTTCCTCAAAGCGATCGATCTCGGTGGCGTCTTCAATACAGCAGACTTTTCCAGCGGCGATCGCGTCGCCGATACTCACCCCAGACAGAAGGATTTCGCCGTCTTCCTTCAAACGATACGTCTTGAGAGATTCCACCGTTTTTTGAGATTGTACAGTTTCTGGCCGCGCCTGAACGATATATAACTTCTCCGTTTCGCCGTCTTTTGCCCACTCGATATCCATCGGTTTGTTGTAATGAGATTCGATAGATTTGACCCACCGCGCCAACTCGATAATTTCTCCGTCCTCGAGAACGAACGCCTCTCGTTCGGGTTGCGTCGTCTCGATATTACGCGTCGTGTGCGAACCTCCTTTTGCATAAATCAGTTTGCGTTCTTTCGTTCCTCGTTTTTTGTCAATAATCGGTTTTAAATTGGGTTTGTCTAAGAGCGGTTTAAACACGCGAAACTCGTCCGGCGTGACACTTCCACGAACGACATTTTCCCCAAGTCCCCATGCACCATCGATGAGGACGACATGGGGAAAACCGGTATCGGTATCGAGAGAAAAAGCAACCCCCGCACAGGCTTTGTCAGAACGCACCATTTTTTGCACGCCTACCGACAACGCCACTTTCATGTGGTCGAAGCCTTGAGTTTCTCGGTAACTAATCGCGCGATCGGTGAACAACGAAGCATAACATTTACGACAAGCTTCGAGAACCTCATCTTGTCCCGTTAAGTTGAGAAATGTCTCTTGTTGTCCGGCAAAACTAGCTTCGGGAAGGTCTTCAGCGGTAGCGCTACTGCGAGCGGCTACGTCCACTTCATCAGTATCGTACTGTTGGCTGAGTTGGCGGTAAGCTTTGCAAATTTCTGTTTCGATATCTTCAGGAAAGTCTGCGTTGTAAAACAGTCTGCGGATCGTTTTTCCCACTTTATCGAGAGATTTACGATCGCCGTGTAACTCGTCGAGTTCGGCTTGGATGCGATCGCTCAACTCGTTCGCCTCGAGAAACCGTCGATACGCGTCGGCGGTCGTCGCGAAACCATCTGGAACGCGAATCCCCCGTTCTTGAAGAGTTTGAATCATTTCGCCGAGGGAAGCATTCTTTCCGCCCACAATTTCGACATCGTTAGAGTCGAGGGTTTTGAAGTGACGAATGTATGAATTGGAGTGAGTCATTTTTAATTTAACCTGTTGAATTTTTGGTGAAATATAAAAGATAATAGATTGATTTGCGTTGTTGAATCAGTAATTTAATGCAATTCAAGAAAATAAAATTCGTTAAAATAAATTATTTTATATTGTAAAACTTGTTATTGAATTTTAAATTTGCAACGCACAAATGATATTTATTTTAAAATATTTCCTGACTTGTAAATAAAATAGTTCACTTCAATTTAAAAAGCTATATTAATTAATATTTCTTGCTTCAAAAAGTTTGAATATTTTATCCAAAAATTATTATGGTTTCGTTCCGAATTCGAGTTCGTTCGTGACATCGATCGCACCTGCCTCATAAGCTTCTTCCGTCGCCTTCATACTTTCAAACGGACTGTCTACTTTACCCGTTAGCATTGCGACTCCGTTGTTGACCGACACTTCGATATTACGAGATTCGACAATCGGCGACCAACGCATCTGACGTTCGATATCCTCTGCCAGTTCTACATCGGACTTCGTCGCGATCGCAATATCGTAATCCATCAAAATCGGATTCCAATCTTGACATACTCCCCGGCGTGAACGCACGGGGATTCTCACAAAGTGATTCTTGATTCATCGACACCACTTACTGTTTCAAGTTGCCTATCGACAGCAGGGGTGGTAGTCTCCTCAAGCGTTCCTGGTTCCCCAGCAGTTTCC
>NZ_JAQNCQ010000197.1:0-13950 GCF_028368005.1 Geitlerinema sp. CS-897
ATCTTGTCACCGGATGCGGTAAAAAAAGCAGTAGATTTACTCAACGATCGTCCTCGAAAATCTCTTGACTATCGAACCCCTTCTGAGGTATTTTATAGTCAGGGATCGGAGACCGTTGCATTTCAAACTTGAATTGGCGTTCAAAAATACATCTTCTAAAATTCGATCGCGAATCGAAAGATTTCTGAGTGAGGATTTTAAAAAGTCTCTTTGCCCCGCATCATAGCGAGCTAAAAATTCTTCAGTGTTCATTTGTGGCTATCTATTTTCGCTGGAAAGCTGCTTAGAAAATTTTCCAGCAAACCGCTTATTTACCCATATTTCGCTTCAACTGTTCCAATTCCTCGTCCGTTTCCCACTTCTGAAATACCTGTTCTAAGGGATCGGCGGGATTATTTTGAAAGCGATAATTTGCCGTTTCGTCCCAACCGGGAATGTTCCACGACTGACTCGCCGCAGCTTGGGCGCGTTGGGCGTTAATTTCAGCAGCTTTGGCGTGAACTTCTTGGCGGCGCGTTTGAATTTGTTTCTGTAACTCTTGGGCTTTGGCGAGGCGGTCTTTAACCCCTTGCATTTGTCCCCAAAGCTGGTTTCCTTGTCGTAACAATACCGCTTCTCGATCGCGGGCGGCGGTGGCTAAATCCTGGCGTCCGGCTTTGTCCGCTTTGTCGATGCGGATGTGCCAGCGTTGGATGTCTTGGGCGGTTTCGAGGATTTTATCTTCGAGTTGCTTTTGTTTGGCTTTTAAATCCGCAATCAGGCGTAACGTATCCTCTTCCTGTTCCCGAAGCTGTTCTTCGAGGGCTTGGAGTTCCAAATGAGGGTTGGCTTGGAGAAATTCTTCCAAGCGCGTTTCGAGAAATTTGCTGAAGTCTTCAAATAAACCCACGATCGCATTCCTTTATACCGCAACAGTGACCCGAAACCACCCCTTAAAATTGCTGGCCGACGTAGATCGATCGCACCTCGCCGTTACGCCGCAACGACACGCGATCGCCCGTCACTTCCACCAACGTCCACCCACTGCTGGCGATGGGTTCACCCAAATCCACCCATTGCGGCGAACCGTTAATTTCAAACAACGCCGCCGGGCGATCGCCCTCTCCCCGTTCCAGGGTTCCCACTAAAGCGTAAACGTCCGTCGGAACTGGGCGACTGGCGGTCGCTGTCGGTTCTTTCGCCTCGGGGGTTACAGACGAGGGAGCAGGTTCGGGAAGCAATTCTGGCACCACTTCCACCGGAATTGGAGGCGGCGACACCGCTACCGTATCGTCGGGATCGATCGTTGGCGGGGTGGGATCGTCGGCGTTTTCGAGGTCGCCGGGAAGTTCCGGTAAGGGTACGGGAGTCGTCGAAACCCGCTCTAAAGCGTTGGCGATGCGGCTGAGAGACTGCGCCACCGTGTTGGGAGAGGTGGGGTTGACGGGAATCGAGAGCGTCGCCACGTCCGGCGGAATGGCGGGTAGGGCATCGGTTTCCGATTCCGGTAATTCTGGGGTACGGTTTTCGATGCGATCGAGCGCCTGTCCGAGATAATCAGAAAATTCTGCGTTGGCGACAACTTGCGGATCTTCCATCACTGGGGCGGGTTGCGCCGTTTCCGCGTCCGTTTCCGCCGTCGAGAACCAATTTTTCACCAAGCCGCGATCGAGTAGCCACAACGCCAACACCACCACCAGGGAGACGAACGCGCCGCCGAGTAACAGGCGATCGAACCACAAAAACGACCTGTCTGTTTTCGCCTTTTCCTCGCTTTCCGAGTCTACCGTCACCGGAACCGACTGAGCTTCCGGCTTCGTTTCCGCCGCCGGTGCCACCAACGGCTGTACCACGATGGGCGGAATTTGAATCGGTTTGAGTTCCAGGGGTTTGGGATCGGCGGGTTCTTGGGGCAGCTGTTCCGTGCGATCGAGCAGGCGATCGACATCCTGAAACACATCGTCGATCAACCGATCGGCATAAGCATCAACCGGGCGATCGTCCCGTTGCAGGCGGTTGTCAGTGGGGTGAGTGCTAGGGGTTTCCGGCATAACGTATCCTCAACGTCTCCTCACGCGCGAGCGTTTGGGGTGGCGATTTTGGCTCGACTCAACCAAATTATAAGGCATAGGTTCTCGAGAACTTGTGCGAAGATAGCATCGATCGCTGCTGTTTTCCGTGTTGTCCGACTATGCGAGAGTTATTCGCCCAGCACGCCCTGGCGCAGATTCCCAAAATCCTTACCCTGCTCGATCGCAACCCCCACAGTCCCACCTATGGCTGTTTCGATCGCAACTTCTGGCATTACAAAATTATCGACTTTCCCAGCGGGATGTCTCAGGAGTTCGTCTACCCCCTGGCGTTGGCGTACTGTCTCCCCATTCCCAACAACCCCTTTTACGAAAAAGCGGTCATCCGCGAGTGGGTGGAAGCGGGCATCCTCTACGCTGCCCGAAGCGCCCACCCAGACGGCTCTTGCGACGATTACTTCCCCTTCGAGCGTGCGGGGGGTGCGGCGGCGTTTTCCCTCCTGGCTTGTTTGGAAAGTTACCAAATGCTGGGGTTGGACAACTATGAAATTCTGAAATTTTTCGAGAAACGCGCCGATTGGCTGGCCGAACACAACGAAAGCGGACGACTGACGAACCACCAAGCCCTCATCGTCCTCTGTTTGGAACTGGCGGGGCAGGTTCTCGGACAGCCTTCAAAATGGGCCAGGGCGAAATCGCGGCGGTTAGAACGGGTTCTGGAGTGGCAAAGTGAAGAAGGCTGGTTTCAGGAATACGAAGGCTGCGATCCGGGCTATCATACGTTAACGATTTGGTGTTTGGCGCGGTTCGAGCAGCTTCGCAACCATCCCGACGATCGCCTTCGCGCCGCACTCGATAAGGCGATCGAACTAGCGGGACATTTTATCCACCCAGACGGTAGTTTCGGCGGCGAGTACGCCAGTCGCAACACCTATAATTTCTTCCCCCACGGCTTCGAGATTGCGGGACAGTGGATGTCCTCGGCGTTGCAGATTAACGATCGCTTCCTGCATGGGTTAGCCAACGGACTCGGCCCTTGCTACGCCGACGACCACATCGTCGGACACCACACCTGGAACTATCTGTTAGCGTGGCGGGATTTCGTCAGCGAACGTCCGCCGCTTCCCCCTCGCCGCGTCGGTCATATTTGGCTCAAAGAAGCGCAAATTCTCATCGATCGCCGCACCACGTTTCCCTCGGTCTCTGAAGACGGCGACGCCACCGACGCACCGCCACTTCCCGACCCGAAAAACCCCGCTGAAGCGACGATCGAGCTTTACGTTGCACTCAATAAAGGGGGCGTGTTTAAGATATTCCGCGACGGACAACTCGTCGCCTCCGATACGCAACTGTCGCTACAGGTGAAATCGGGAAACAAACTGAAAAACGCCGTCGGTCATTTGGTCGATCGCTATCAAGTACAAGTGCAACCCCACGAAGTCGAAATTCGCGGCCAGTTGGGATGGTCGAAACAGCAGCAAATGACGCCGTTGAAGTTGATGGTGTTGCGAATTGTCATGTTGACGGTGGGGCGGTTTTTCCCGAATTTGATTCGCAAACTGCTGCAAAAGATGTTGATTACGGGTAAAAGTGAAGCGCCGTTTTATTTTACGCGCCGTTTCAGTTGGGAAAAATCCCATTGGTTAGTGACGGACGAGGTGACGGCGAAATCTTGGAAAGACGTGAAGTCGGCGGGAATCGGCTGCGATCAGACTTCGATTTACGTGGTTATGAGTCGTACTTTCCAACGAAATCAACTGCGATCGTGGATCGATTTGACGGCGGCGATCGAACAGTTACCGAGCGATCGCGCGTTGCAACTTACTCGTAAGTTTTAGTCGATTTTAAGGTTTGACAACGACAGTGGTTCCCGGTTCGACGCGATCGAACAACTGACGAATATCGGCGTTTCGCATCCGCACGCAGCCATGCGACACCGCTTGTCCCATGACCGACTCGTCGGGAGTTCCGTGAAAGCCGATTTCATAGGTTCCGTCCGTCCAAAATCCTATCCAGCGTTCCCCCAGCGGATTGTTCGCCCCAGGGGGAACGATCGCCCCCGTGATGGGATGTTCCCAAGTGGGATTGGGAATTTTGTCTGTCACCTCGAAGGTTCCTATCGGCGTTTCCCAACCGGGTTTTCCCACAGCGATGGGATAGCCATCGATCCGTTGGTTTCCGCGATAGAGAGAGACGGTGCGATCGCTGATATCGACAACCAAACGGGGAGAGCGATCGATCGTCGCTAAATTCGGCGTCGGCGTCGGATTGGGGGGAGGTGGCGAGGGTGGAGTTTGCGGCGTCGAGACAGTGACAACGCTGACTTTCGCCGTTAACAGGGGAGGTTTCGACGGTTCTGGAGAAGCTTTTACAAAGCGGTTGGGAAAGAGTTTCGCCCCTTCCAACGCCAAGAGAACCAACGCACCGCTAAAGCACAGCAGCGCCACACTGTTGGCGGTTGCGTCGTTT
Source organism: Geitlerinema sp. CS-897 (assembly GCF_028368005.1). Lineage (NCBI taxonomy): Bacteria > Bacillati > Cyanobacteriota > Cyanophyceae > Geitlerinematales > Geitlerinemataceae > Geitlerinema > Geitlerinema sp. CS-897. The sequence goes on from NZ_JAQNCQ010000197.1 coordinate 4,479, forward strand.
CGTGCCATGACTGGGGTTCCCTGACTGCTTCTTCGATGGTACTGCGATCGATGGGGGAATTGCGAACATTTAACAGCCGTTTCTCCTCTCTCTCCAATCCCCCCAACCCCCCTTCGCCTCCCTTTCAAAGGGGGGTTGGGGGGATATGTCTGGTGTGGTGAAACCGTGCGTTCGGGCGAATTCAGCCGACGCCGGAACCTACAGCTTTCTGTTGTTGAGTTCCACTCCGTTCCACCCAACCCACGATAAAAAGTATAGATTTCAATTTTGTCGAAACTCCCAAAATTAACGGGTTGAAAAAATTTGCTTTAATTGGAGTTAACTTCGAGAAAAAACTGTCGCGACTGCAAACATGAGAACTGTCGAACTTTCCCTCGAACTCGATCGCACCCCCGAACTCGATCGACTCGGACCGATTACCGCCACGCCAGACGCCGCGCAAGCCTTGGGCGTTCCCCATCGCACCCTCGACAGTCTCGCCCGTCAAATTTGCCAATCTTGCGGTTGGCGCGTCGCACCGCCGTTGTTAGCCTATCGCACCCGTTTCAACGTCGCCCGCGAAATTCTCGAAACCGACGATCTCGAAGGAACCCTTCGCACGTCTCACAACGCCGTCGCCGCTTTGTTGCGATCGGGAATCGACCTCGACGCCCTTCTCGACACCAAAGAGATTTCAGAACATATCTCAGAAAACCTTTCAGAAGAGATTTCAGAAGAGATTTTAGAAAAGAGTTCAAAACCTCGACTTTCCAAAAATCTCCAATCTCTCGTCCGTTTTACCCGAGAATATCGCGATCGCCTGCACGAAAGCCACACCATCGATGCAGCAGAATTATTCTGGCACGCCGCCAAACTGTCCGACGCCCCCCAACCCCTTCTCGTTTACGGTAGCGGGGATTTCGGACGAGACGCCCTCACCTTTCTCGATGCGATCGCCGCCGAGGGTAGCCTCTTACATCTTCCCTGTACCGAAGACGACTGGTTTCGCGATCGCCGCGACGCCGCCGAAACCCTCAAACAACGGGGTTGGACCGTTCGCCACAGCCAACCGAAACCCCGTCGTTCCCCCGCCACCTACACCGTCTATCCCAACCTCGACACCGAAGTTCGCCACGTCCTCACCGAAATCAAATCCCTGCTTAACCAAGGAATTCGCGAAAGCGACATCGTTCTCGTCACCCGCGACGAAGCCACCTACAGCGACATCGTTCTCGATATCGCCTGGGAATACGACCTTCCCATCCGTCCCCGCTACCCGATTCCTCTGGAAAAAACCCGTTTTGGGGCGTGGATGCGGCTGTTGTTAGACGCGATGCGATCGCACTTCGCCTTCAACCCCACCGCCAACCTGCTACGCCATCCCCTCACCCCTCACCAACCCTCCCTCGACTGGAATCAAGTTCGCCTGCAACATCCCGACACCCGACGCGCCTGGGATAATTTAGGGGCGGATTTAGACAAATTGGGAAGTTGGAAATCCGCCACGCGCAAAACCTGGGTTCACAGACTCCAAGCCATTCTCGATACTTGGAACTTACAGGGACAGTGCAGCCTGTGGCCCGGCGAACTGGCGGCGTTGTATACCTTTCAAGAAGGGCTGCTGAGTTTAGGACAACCCGAACGCGATCGCCTCACGTTCGATCGATTCGCCCGAGATGTCACCGATAGCCTAACTCTCCTACAAGTTCCCGCCCAACCGGGACGGGGCGGCGTCGCCTTACAACCCCCCCTGTCTCTCATCGGCGCAAAAGTCCCTTACGTCTTTCTCCTGGGCGTCGCCGAAGGAATCTATCCCGCCCCAGTTCGCAACGACGCCAAACTCGACTTTTTAACGCGCCAGCAGTTGAACCGCCAGGGATTTCCCCTCGAAACCGCAGCGCAAATCGCCCGTCGCGAGGCGGTGTCCTTTGCGTTGTTGTTACAGGTGGCGACGACGCGCCTCGAAATGTCTTACCCGCAGCAACGGGGAACCGAACCCACCTTACCGAGTCCGTTTCTGTCTCAGTTCGAGATTTCTCCCTCAGCGGCGTCGGATGCAGCAGCGAAAACCGCCGCCAGTTGGGAAGAAGCGCGAAAATACCGCCTGCGTCAGTCCGATCCCCGCGTGGTCAACTTCTTCGGGGGCGATCGCGTGTTGACCCACGCCAGCCATACTTGGACGGTAGAGTGGAATCGAGAGCGATCGACCCCGTTCGATCGCTTCGATGGCGTCACCGACATTCCCCTCGATTACCGAAAACGGGTGTTCAGCGCCTCTCAACTGACGATGTTAGGTCAGTGTGGCTTCAAATGGTTCGCCACCCAGTTACTCCACCTGGCGGAACTGGCGGAAGCGGAAACGGAACTGTCGGGGCTGTTGCGGGGGCGCTTGTATCACAAAACGCTGGATTTGGTCTATCAGAAAGCCAAAAACTCGCCGGATTTGCGTCAGGGAATGTTAGACGCTTTGGAAGCGGCGTTTACCGAAGCCGAACGGGAATCGAACTTACCGGTTTTGGCGGCGTGGAAGGCGCGACGCCACGAACATCTCGAACGGTTGCGCCAGACGATTTCGCAGGAATCGTTTTTACCGGACGGAACGGAGGTGTTAGCCACCGAACAGGAGTTCGAGGGAGTTTGGTACGGATTGCGCGTCAAAGGGATTATCGATCGCATCGACCTCTCCCCCGAAGGAGTGCGCTTGGTGGAATATAAAAACCGTTCCAGTCGTCCGACGCGGGCGAAAGACCGTCGCGGAAAAGCCGCCCTGGACGTACAACTTCCCCTATATGTGGATGTCGCCGCCCCGCAACTCGGCGGCGGGCGTCCCGTGGCGGAAGCTTATTATTATTCGTTAACGAAGGGGAAAGTTATCGGACGCGCCAATTCTGTCGATGAGGCGGCGCTGTCTGAGTTCGCCCAGCGCGTGGTTGGCGATCTCAAACAGGGGGCGTATCCTGTAGAACCGGATGTAGACTATCGCGCCTGTCAGTACTGCTGTCACGATTTGGTCTGTCGTAAGGGGAAACGCTTAGAACGGAAAGGATTCGATCGCACTTCATCGGGCGAGTAACGTTCGATGAAGTCGGAACGGGTTGTCGAGAATCACTCAAACCCCTCTATTTTGGCACGATCGCAGAGTCTGCCACATATCTTTTGTGACCGAGCGATCGCTCTTAAGAAAACTTTATTTAAAAAAGCTTTAAAATGTCAGCCTAAATTGAAAAGACGTTAAAATTTACAATTTTTGAGTAATTCGCACAGTAAGATCGAAGTGGCGTGTCACTTTATTCGTGCCAAGGCTCGATCGATATGGGCAAACAGAAAAAGAAAGACAAATTCAAAGAATCCCTCGAAGGATTAAATTCGAGGGGTAAAAACGGAATAAATTCTAAAGAAAGCATCGAGAATCTTTCCAAAAAGGTTTACAACAAAGAACTCAAAAAACTTCACATCGAACTGGTCAAACTTCAAGAGTGGATCAAACAGCAAGGCTTAAAAGTTGCCATTATTTTTGAAGGGCGAGACGCCGCCGGGAAAGGGGGAACCATCAAGCGCATTACCGAATGTCTCAATCCTCGAATTTGTCGAGTTGTGGCGTTAGGAACCCCCACCGAACGAGAGAAAACCCAGTGGTATTTTCAACGGTATGTCCCCCACTTACCCGCCGCTGGAGAAATGGTGTTGTTCGATCGCAGTTGGTACAACCGGGCGGGCGTCGAACGGGTGATGGACTTTTGTAGCGAAGCTGAATATCGCGAATTTTTGCGATCGTGTCCCGAATTTGAATGTATGTTGATTCGATCGGGCATTATTTTATTGAAATATTGGTTTTCCGTCAGCGACGAAGAACAAGAACGTCGATTCCAAGCCAGAATTGACGATCCCACCAAACGCTGGAAACTGAGTCCGATGGATCTCAAAGCCCGAGAAAAATGGGTGGAATATTCGATCGCCAAAGACGAAATGTTTGCCCACACAGACATCAAGCGATCGCCCTGGTACGTGGTGAACGCCGACGACAAAAAACGCGCCCGTCTCAACTGCATTCGTCACATTTTAACCATGATTCCTTACGAAGACCTCACGCCCGATCCCATCGAACTTCCCACGCGTCAAATCGATAACGGCTATCTCCGCCCCCCCATCAGCAAACAAACTTTCGTTCCTGAAATTTATTGATGAGGAGATGATGGGAATTCCCCACTCTTCCAATTTTAGTGTGTAGGGTAAATGCTTGTAGCCTGTCTCTGGGAAGGGATGCAAGCGATTTGAGCTTCCTTTTTATACAGTTTAGCAAAAACTCCTACCCTGTAAGGGTTTCAGCGATTTCTTGCAGAGTAATTTCGGAAGAGCCAGAATTCCCCACTCTTCCCTCGACCTAGACGTAGAGCTTAGTGAGTGTCAACCATCCTGCAAATAGAGTAAATGCGTAAGTTCTGTACGGGAAAGGTCGCAGAAACCCCCCCAAACGTTTCGGTTGCACTCACTAGGCAGAAACGCGGGGATTTTCTAACCTATAGATAGGTCACGGAACGAATCTCAAATTAAACCATGAATCCTCTGTCTCAATCTGTTCCCGAACAAGGTCAGAATCAACTGTGGAAATATCTACAGTCGATGCCACCCGAAGCCGTCGAACGCCTCTCGTACCCCAACCCCGAGGTCGCTCAGGTGATGGAACAGAATCTAATTGGGATGTTGGGAGGACTGCCCTCGGAACAGTTCAACGTCTCAATTACGACCTCTCGCGAACATCTCGGAAAACTTCTCGCGTCGGCCATGATGAACGGCTATTTCCTCAACAATGCTTACCAACGAATGAATTTTGAAAGGTCGTTGCAAGCGGTGGAACGCAACGATGGCGATCGCTAGGTCTGAAATCCGATCGATCGTCCCGACTCGATATTTTATGTCTGTTTAGGGAGCCTTGTGGACAACGACGAGGCTCTTTTTTTGTCATATTTTCTGAAACCCTTAAGCGATCGCCTACCGATCGAACAGCTCGTCTAACGACTTTAACTCTGTCCCTGGATAGTAAAATTCTAAAATTTCCTTGCTGGATTTCCCTTCATCGGCCAGATGGTAGGCTCCCGTTTGACTCAAACCGACGCCGTGTCCGAAACCGCCACCAATAAAATTGTAGCCCCAGAGGGTTTTACTGTCGCCCTTCTCTTCGTAAATTGGCTCTAAATAGAACAAGGTACTGATCGGCGGATAAAACGCATTGCGAATTTCGTCGTTGGGAATTTCAACAACACCGCGATCGGTGGTAATCGTCATCTTTAAAATACGTCCCGATCGCGATCGCTCGACCACCTCCACTTTTTTAATTTCCGAAAAATTAATCTCGCGGTTGTTGCGGCGATAGTACCGTTTCAAAAACTCCGTCATCTCCTCGAGACTCGTAGCTTCTTTCCAGCGAAACGTATTCCACTCCGACTCGTTAAATCCGTCGTCCAACGCTAAAAACGCTTTGAAGTTGGCGTCGTTGTTTAACGGCTTCGCTGCTAAATCCCACACTCTGTTTACTGAATCGACAACTGCGGTTAAATACGGACGCGATTCGCCATGCCAGACATCTTCAAACGGCGCAGTGACTCCCCCCGTTGTCGAAGAATATAACGCATCGATGGGTTCGTTGTTGTAGGTCAAAATTTGTCCGGCGGTAGCGGCGATCGCGCGATCGGCTTTGTCTACCGTATTGTCTAATCCCCAGTACACTTGACAATGGGTATCGGCACAAATTTGGTAATTGTCGATCGCGAAGCGATGTAAGTTTCGGACAGCGTAGGTTCGTGCGATAATCGCTTGAGCTTCGACGGCGGCGTAGGGTGCGTTGGGGCCGATTTCGTGAGGAACGACACCCCGTAAATAGGTTTCGATAGAAACGTCGTTGACGAGGGTATAACTTCCGTAGGCGTTGGGTTGTAACCGCAGGGTTCCGGCGTAAGTATGGGAAGTGTTGCTATCCACGACGCGAACGCTACCAGAACTCTGAATTTCCATTTCGTCGCGGTTGTAGCGAAAGCCACCCGCTACCCAACCGGCTTGAAGTTGGCGATCGAGAACTTGGTTTTGTAAATAGGCGATGTCGTACCCCTGTTTTTCAAGGTTTTCGATTAACAGTCGCCGCAACAACGGCGTTCGATAAACCTCTCGTTTTGCCCAAACTTCCCAAATATCGCTCGGTTGTGCGATTTCTACTTCAATTCCGCGATCGCGCCATTCTTTGGCGTTCTGTTCGGCGTTTTCGTAACTGCGATGGGTACTCAACACCACCCGTTCGTCTAATACTGACCTGTCTAGAGGTTGGGGGACGACTTCGAGTTTGAGTTTGGGGAGTTGCTGAGTTTGCGGGGTTCCGTCGCCACCGAGATATCTGATGGTTAAAGCGTCGCCGTTGGCAGGTTCGAGGGTCAAGCTGTCGCCAGGTTCGTCGCCGAATCGTTGCACGACACCGACTTTTATCTCGAAAGCTTTAGCCAGTCTCGGAAACAATGCGGAAATTAACAGGGAAAGGACGGCGATCGCGAATGCGGAACGGAGTTCTTTCGCAGAAATTTGACGTACGTTTCGATGGCGAGATTGGCGGATTGATGTCGTGGTGTTGGCTGTCATCAGAATTTCTTCAATCGTCCGTTCGGTGTGGCTGGGTTTACACCTCAGCGGTGGGTCAGCTAGAGGCGATTTCCCGTGCGCGTTTTCGGTGTTCGAGTGTGATGCACCCGACCCCCAACAGCGGGTATCCCAAAAATGCTCGATGATTTGTAAGATAACAAATCAATACCGTAACGTTGCCGTCGTGCCAATCGAACTCGTCGATCGCGTCGATACTGTTTTTCTGAGTGTGATTGTCAGCCTGTCGATCGCGGCGATCGCCTTGGAAATCCGCTCGATCTGGATGTACTGGAATCGAGGGTGTTACGCCACGGCGAAGGCGGTGCGCTTGCTGCGATCGCACCTGCAATCGAACTCGGAACGCGACGCCATTCCTCTCGATCGACTCGACGATCGCGTGGTGCGTTGGCTTCTCGAACATCTCGATGGAGACCTCGACGATGGCGATCGCTTGTATTTTCGTCCTCGCCGTCAAGGACATCGCTTCGTGTTACTCTCCATGCCGACGATTCTCTCACGCGGCGTTCCTCGCAGTCCCGTCGCTTTTGCGCCGACGCTTCTCACGGCGTTGGGGGTATTGGGAACTTTTACCGGAATTTATTTGGGGTTGCAGCGAGTCAGTTTGGAGGCGATCGCGGAAACGGAAACCCTACTGGCGACGAGTACTCAACTTTTAGCGGGGATGAAAGTGGCGTTTTTTACGTCGCTGTGTGGATTGGGAAGTGCGAGTGGGTTCGTGGTGTTGCTGGCGATCGGCGATCGCGTTCGCCTAGCCTGTCGAAATCGGGTGCGATCGCGCCTCGATGCGGTGGCGTTTTTGGACTCTCCCACGCGGATGTTGTCTCGTCTGGCGTCGGGAAATTTGGGAAATCGCGCGATCGACGATCGCGTTGTCGAGGAGTTACAGCAAATTCGCCAACTTCAAGAACGTCAGTTAGATGCGTTGCGGGAAACTCAGGCGTTACAACGCGTTCCGCTTGAGATCGTCGAACGGTTAGAAACTCAGTTGAAACGGGAACTCATCGAACCCATCGCGCAGCAACTCCATCGCAGCAGCGAGTTAACGGAACGAACCCAGGTGACGGTGTCTCAGTTTGGGGAAACCCTGGGAACGTCGGTTTCGCAGTTAGCGGAATCGATCGATGCAGTCGGTGAGGTTCAGCGGGAGGCGATCGCGGGGTTACAGGAATTTTCCCACCGACTCGATCGCGCGTTGGAGAACTTGCAAACTCAAACTCAGACAGCGTTACGGGAAAGTCTGGATATGCAGCGATCGCTCCTCGACGATGTACAGCAGCGAACGCGAGACTTACTCGATCGCAGTCAAGCGGCGTTTTCGAGTCAAGCCGATGTTTTGAACGCGGTGGGTGACGAAACGGTCAAAACGATGGAAGCGGCGCGATATCAGTTAACGGCGAGTTTGGAAAACATCGACGAGACGATTCAGGGAACTCGCCAAACGGTAGAAGAGGAGTTGCAACGATTTCGCCTCGATTACCAATATGCACTTGACGGGTTCTTTTCCCAGCAAAACGAATTGTTGAAGGATACTCTCGTCAAACAGCGTCGAAATTTAGAGGAAATCGGCGATCGCTTCACTCGAACCCTTGCCGATGAAGTCCGACAGTTGGAAAATGGAGATCGATAAATGTTCGATCGCTTCGACGAGACGTTTGAAGAATTGAGTCCGCAGGAAGACGCGGGAATTTGGCTGTCGATCGGCGATTTGATGTCGGGGTTGTTGCTGTTTTTCGCGCTGTTGTTCGTAACGGTAACGATCCAGTTGAAGCAGTATCAAGACGCGCTCGATCGCCTTCCGGTGGTCGTCCTCAACGCGATCGAACGGGATTTAAGTGGTGAAGACATTCGCGTCGATCCCGATACGGGGGATGTGAGTATTGGCGATCGCATTTTATTCGACGAAAACAGTGCGGAGTTAAAGCCGGAAGGAAAGCGATTTTTACGAGAGTTTATCCCCGTTTACAGCGATGTCATTTTCTCGAATTCCGAGTTTGAAGCGCAAGTCGTTCGCGTGATCGTCGAAGGCCACACCAGTTCGGACGGTGACGATCTCGACAATTTAAAATTGAGTTTAAATCGTTCCTTAGCTGTGGTAAATTATTTATTTTCGGACGAATTAAATTTTAAAAATAAAGATAAATTTTTGCAAAAGGTTTTAACCTCGGGACGAGGAGAATTAGATGCAAGTTTAGACATTGACAATCCGGGCGATCGAAAAGTCGTATTTCGTTTTCAACTCAAACGTCCGAACTTTCAAGACTTTTTGTCGAGTCAATAATATTATTTTAGCGTTATCGACCATAGCAATCCTAAATCAGTTGTGTGCATCTCAATGGATGTAATACGGAATTCGTTCCCGATAAGCTAGGTTTCAAGAAGTCTTCACCACATCTCCCCTTAGCCCCCCTTTCAAAGGGGGGTTGGCTTGTCAGGTTGGGTAAAACCAGTATTTGAGTCTTCGGCTCCGCTCGGACTCAACGCTTCGACTTCGCTCAGTGTTGAGATTCGGATTCTGTATAAAAACACGAAGCTCTGGGTAGGTTGTGCGGAAGCTTATATCCGATAAATTTACGTTTTTGAGATGTACCTTTCCTCAGCCCCCAATTCCCTGTTTCCTGTTCCCTGTTCCCTTCCCTCACTTTAACTTTAGTACTTTTTCAGCAAGCCCTAAATAACATCGACGATTTTGGATATTTTACCTTCTTTAAAATAGGGTGCATCTCACTTTCGTAAAAACACAAAAATCATGGTAAAATAATATGAGTAGATATATCTAAAAAATTTCAAAATGAACTTAAACTCCGAAGAACGAGAAAAGCTACAAGAACATCTCAAAGCGGTGGCTGACATC
>NZ_JAQNCQ010000198.1:0-7046 GCF_028368005.1 Geitlerinema sp. CS-897
AGGCATCTAAGTTCTTCGATTATAAATCGAGTCTAAATAATTAAATTTATTCTACATTAATCGATCGCTCTATGTCAAGTTCTGCAAGCTTTACAGAATTTCGGCTTTGAATTTCAAATATCGAAATTGGGGTTAAATTAATATTTTTTTGCATAACAAAATCGGAAGAGCCATTTTTATTTAGATAGCGACTCGATGCCGAGAGATATCGTGACCTTTCGAGAAATACTGTTCGATCGCCTGCGGTTGAAAGGTGGAACTCGTATCAAAAAATCCACAACACAAATCGTTCGAGCTATTTGTCAAAAGATCGATCGAGAAAATATCGACCTTTGCTTAACCTTTCACGGGATCGATCGCTGGACACCAGAGGAACGAGACCGGCTCATCAAAACCTTTTGGAAACCCCTTGAAAAAGAATATCGATCGAAATCCCGAAGATCGAAGCTTTTGTTATGTTGGGTAGAGTCAAAATCGCTCGATCGCTCCAACCCGATTTATTGCCCGTTTGACGACATCGATCGAGCCAACTGGCAGAGCGATCGCATCTACGAAATGCCGATTACCCAGTGCTTCGATCGCGATGACCTAAAAGACTGGTTTCGGCGACCAGAAGTCTGTGCCTTGAGTGCGTCGATCGATTCTGCTGCAATGGATCGAGAGATCGAGCAAATTGTAGAGCAAGTTTGGCAAATTTCTAAAGGCAATCCATACCAAACACTTCTTGCAATCTACGAACTCTTTGGTTTAAAATGGGAGGAGCATCAAGATCGATGGATAAAACTTTAAAGACTCAATCAAATTCGTCAGAACGTTTAGATTTAAAAAATATAGAATTTACCGGACAGTTCAAGTATCAACCCAAACCGCGAGAGCGAAATCCAGACAGAAACGAAGAACTGTATCCTTACCTGGCTGAGGCAAGTGAAGGGTTAATCGAAGCCGTCAACTTAGCCATTAAGCTCAAACGTCCGCTACTGCTGGAAGGGGAACCCGGATGTGGAAAAACTAAATTGGCGCGTGCAGTGGCTTACGAACTGGGTAAACGGTATCTTAACGCCGATCGCTGGCCTTATTTCGAGTGGTCTGTTAAATCTACAGATCGCTCTCGTGACGGACTCTATACTTACGATGCCGTGCGACGATTGTACGACGCGCAAATCCCCACCAAAGACCCTCAAGAAGAATATAAAATTCGTCAGCGGTTGAACGATCGCCAACACTCCGCGTATCGACATTGGGGGCCTCTCGGTCGTGCCTTTCAAGAATCCAACCACCCTCAAACCCCCAAACGTGCCGTGGTTCTCATCGACGAAATCGATAAAGCCGACCCCGATTTTCCCAACGATTTACTGTTGGAAATTGAGGAAAAGCGGTTCGTCGTGATGGAAACCGGCGAAGAAGTTCGCGCCAATCCCGATTACGCGCCGATCGTCTTCATCACCAGTAACGCTCAGAAGCAACTTCCCGATGCGTTCCTGCGACGCTGTCTGTACCACTACATCGAGTTTCCCTCTGAGGAAGCCTTGAAAAAAATTGTCGAATCTCGGTTTGGCAAGTTGTGGAAGTGGGAACTACTCGATCGCACCCTTGGCCGCTTTCTCGAACTGCGTCGGTTGATGGAAGAGGAAAAGGGAGAATATGGGAAAAAAGTGAGTACGAGCGAACTCCTCGATTGGATAGAAGCGCTTAGACTGTACGCATCGGGAGATGCAGAACTCGATCGCTTGCTGAAGCAACAAAAACTTCCTTACGCCAACACTTTGATTAAAACGAAGGACGATCGCGCGATCGTGGAGTATATGGAAGAAGAAGGTACAGACGATGACGACTGAAGCCGATCTTCCTCTAAGGTTGCTGTTCGATCGCCTCCGAGAAGCCGGGTTTCCCCTGGGAACGGCGGACTATCTCCTACTGTTTGAGGCGCTCAAAACTCAAGTCTACCCCCCGACGCAAGCCAGTTTCCGGCAACTCTGTCAAACCCTCTGGGTGAAATCGGCGTCGCAGCGGCAACAGTTTGAGTCTATCTTTGAGGATGTGTTTGGGTTTCCCGAGATCGAAACGCCACAGAAACGACCTTCGCGGAAACCGAAACCCCAACGACCCAAACCCGAACGGGAAACTGGCGAAGAACCCACGATCGATCGCATCCCACCCGCCGACGCGACAACGGACACTGAGGAAGATACGAACGAATACTATATATTTCCCCCTTCAATTCAGCCTTCAATCCAACTGTCCGACGAACCCGTTTTTGAAGAAGACCTCGTGAGTGCAGTTCGCCAAGGTCGATCGCGAGAGTGGACTTCCTTTCGACCCTGCGGAATCGAGGACGAATACTTACCCGCTACGGCGGCGGATTTTGCACGGGGTTGGTACACTTTGCGACATACCGCCGACGACGATATCGCCACGGAACTCGACATCGCCGCAACGATCGACAGTACCCGAGAACGGGGTAAGTTCGTGGTTCCTATTCTCAAACCCCGTCGCGTGAAACTCCGTCCCCTGGTGCTTCTCCTCGATTGGGGTGGGTCGATGCAGCCATTTCACGTCTTGGCGCGTCAGTTGGTGGCCACGGCAACCCAGACGGGTTGTCTCGCACCCGAGGGACAGTATTATTTTCATAACGTTCCCAACGGTTGGCTGTCGATGGATTCGGAGTTTCAAACGGATGTACCCCTCGATCGCGCCACGGTGTCTTGGCATCCCGAACGAACCACGGTGCTGATTTTCAGCGATGGGGGAGCGGGACGGCGGGATTTCTTGACTTGGCGAGTTCGGGAAACGCGACAAGTCATCGAAACGCTGCAAACTCGCGCCAAAACGGTGGTTTGGCTAAATCCATTTCCGAAAGACGATTGGCACGAAACCACTGCCGGAGCGATCGCCGCCACGGAGGGACTGTCGATGTTTCCGAGCGATCGCGCGGGGTTTGAGGCGGCGGTGCGTGTGTTGCGAGGAGGTCGGCCGTGATGGAGACGCAACAAGACCCCCGAATGTGGGAAGCGATCGATCGCGTGGCATCGTTTCGACGGCGATTTTCTGCGGGACATTTTGACTTGGCCTGTCACGCGGCGTTTCCCCTGGCCTTAACCCCGGATTTGCTCTATCGCTTGCGGGATTATCCTTTTGAGCCGCCGCTGTGCGTTCCTTGGCGAGCGGTGGCGGATTTGTTGCTGTCGAATTTGTGCCATGAGGTGCGCGACGAACTCTATGAAATGGATCGCTGGGTGCGTTGGGTGTTGCTCGATCGCCTCACCCAAGATCCTCGTTACGGACAAGAGCGGTTGCGGCAACTCTCGCAGTTTTTGTTGACATACCTCCAGCGACACTTTCAAACGGACGTGCGCGGGTTGAAGTGGGGACAGCGTTGGACGGCGTTGGCCTATTTGGAACCGGAACCAACGGCGAAAGAACTCGCCGAAACCCTGCGAAAATCGATTCAGTCTCGGCGATCGTCCGATGGGTTGCGCGTCACGTCCCTGGTGGAAACCCTGGCCGATCCGTTGGTGAAAGCGGGGTTCGAGCCGTTGCTGACCCTCTCTCGCGGCATGGGATACGCTTTGCGCGGCGACGCACTGGCGGCGGAACAGCAGTTTGCACCGTTGCGCTCTGATGGAAATACGGTGGCGGTGGCCGGGGTCGAGATTGCGTTGCCTCCTAAACCGATTCCGAAGAAACGCTTTAGTTTTGAGGTGGTGACGGTCGATCGCAAGGGAAAAGTCGTCCAGCAAGAACAGCACTCGGCATGGTATTTCACGGAAATGTTGGACAGTGCCGTCATACTAGACATGGTTGAAATACCCGGTGGAACCTTTGTGATGGGTTCGCCGGAAGAGGAAGAAGGAAGGCATGAGGACGAGCAACCGCAGCATGAGGTGACGGTTCCCTCGTTCTACATGGGGAAATATCCCGTGACTCAGGCACAATGGAGAGCCGTGGCGCGATGGCCAAAGGTCGATCGAGATCTCGAACTCGATCCCTCGTATTTCAAAGGTGACGATCGACCTGTCGAGTTTTTGGATTGGTTCGACGCGCAAGAGTTTTGCAAACGGCTCTCGATCGCCACAGGACGCAATTACCGACTTCCGAGCGAGGCGGAGTGGGAATATGCCTGTCGAGCGGGAACGATAACGCCGTTTCACTTTGGCGAAACGATAACGACAAAACTCGCAAGCTACTACGGAAGCCCTACTTACGCTCACGAGCGGAAGGGGAACTTTCCAAACGCAACAACTCGCGTGGGCAGTTTTCCCCCGAACTGTTTCGGCTTGTACGATATGCACGGTAATGTGTGGGAGTGGTGCGAGGATGACTGGCACGACAATTACACGGGAGCGCCAACGGATGGAAGTGCTTGGATAGAAAATGATAATCGTACAGAAAGCCAAAGCAATTTAGATAAACGTACAAAAACCGAGAGAAACGAAAATGAAGATTTAGATAGTGATACAGAAAATGAGGAAGAAAATAGCGATCGTGCAGAAAATCTTAAGCTCCTGCGTGGTGGTTCTTGGAGCAACCCTCCGGTGCTTTGCCGTTCTGCGGTTCGCTTCAAGAACTACCCGGTCATTCGGAACTACTGGTACGGTTTTCGCCTGTATTGCTCCGTGGCGCGGACTCTTTATTAGCCCTTTGCCCTCTTGCCCTTTTGCCCTTTTCCCTAAGCGAGCGGAGCGAGCTTTAATTTTTTTTTAAATCACCTTTTTGTAAGAAGAGTAGGGTGTGTTCCGGCGTCGATCGCTCTTTGCTTTTGAGCATAAAGGTTAAACCTGCCAGAACACACCACCCCTAGCTTTCAAGGATTTCAGAAAACCATGTTACTCGAATTAAGACAATTAAAAGTTCAACCCGGACATCAATTATTGCTCGAAGATATTGACTGGAAGCAATTTGAAAATATCCTCTCCGAACTCGGAGAACATCGCGCTTCGAGACTTTCCTACAGCAACGGTTTATTAGAAATAATGGTTCCCTTGCCCGAACATGAAAACGCAAAAGAAATAATTAGCGATATCATTAAAATTCTATTAAACATCCGAGGTTTAAATTACGACTCCTTGGGTTCGACCACTTTAAAAAACGAACGCATGAATCGAGCCGTAGAACCGGATGCCTGTTTTTACATTCAAAATCAAGCAGCAGTCATCGGTAAAAAGCGTCTCGATCTCAGAACCGATCCGCCGCCAGACTTAGCCGTCGAAATCGATATCACCTACCGAACCCAGTTGGACAATTACCAAGTTATAGGTGTTCCAGAACTCTGGCGATATTCCCGACAAGGATTACAGATTAGCGTTTTGCAAAACAGAGAATATATCGAATCGAATTCGAGTCTAATTTTTCCCGATATTCCCATTATCGAGTTAGTGAATCGCTACGTCCAGCAAAGTCAAATTTCTGGCAGCAGTCAAGCGATTCAATCGTTTAGAAATTGGGTGCAGGAAAATTTATAGGGTGCGTCTCAATGGATATAAAAACACGAAGCTCTGGGTAGGTTGGACTTCGGCTTCGCTCAGTCCACGGGTGGAACGAAGCAGGGTAAGCTCATCTAAATATGTATTAAAATTTAGGCTCTTCCGACCTTGGTGTGTAGGGTAAATGCTTGTAGTCTATATCTGGAAAGGAATTTCGCGATTTGAGCGGACTTTTTATACCGTTTAGCAAAAACTCTTTTCCTGTAAGGATTTCAGCGATTTCTTGCATAGTAAGTTCGGAAGAGCCTTATTTCTCGATCCGAACCACCAATGGTGTAATGGAGGTCATTAAAATCGTCTCAAACTGATAAAGCGTCAAGCTTATGGCTTTATGAATTTTGAAAATATACGCAAGCGCTTTCTATCTTGCTTTGTTTGATAACTTTCTCTTATCACCTCATATCCCGAAGACCCAATTAGTTGATATTTTATAAATTACACTTTACCTTTTTGACATTAAAAAAAATTCTAAAAAGCGAAAAACGTTCTATTTTTTGAACTCAACAAACTCTAAAATTCGGCGAGCTGTCGTATTCGGTCGTTCCAAATGAGGAACGTGACCGCAACAGGGAATCCAAACCAGTTTGCTATTCGGAATCAAACGATAGAATTCAGAAGCGTCCTTTGTTCCTAGAATTTTATCGTCTTCGCCCCACAAAATTAATGTCGGAACGTCGAGATCGGGAAGTTGAGACTTGAACGAGGGATAACCGCCACTTTTCGTAAACGAAATTAACGCTCGATTCCAGCGATCGCACTCTAAATGTAACGCCGCACAACAGCGGGCATCTTCAGAATTAAACTGCTTGTCGAAATATGCCGTATAACTAATATTATTGCGAACGCCAGGACGACGCAGAAACTCAGCCGCGAAGTAGTCTAACGGCGGAAACAGATATTTGCCGACGACCGGCCCCGTACCGATCCCCGCACTGTCGAGTAACACGAGTTTTTCGACGGCTTCGGGATAAGTCAAAGCGAAATCGATCGCCGCCGCACCCCCCATCGACGCCCCCACGAGAACGACGGGTTTAGCGATCGCCGCTTGCCAAAACCCGTACAAATGCGCTTCGATATCAGACGGGGAAAACGAAAGGTCTTCGCCCCGTTCGGTAAACCCAAAACCGAGCAAATCCACCGCCCAGGTTTCCCGGTGAGAGGCGAGGAGCGGTTGCAGGCGTCGAAACTCCAACACCGAACTATCGAAACCGTGTAACAGTAAAATTGGCGTCCCTCCCGTTCCCCGTTTGACGTAAGTTGTCGGAACGGGGCGATCGCGTAACGGTGTCGCAATATCGAGACGCTGGATATGCGAAGCTTGTTCGATGGATGTCGCTTCAGTGAGTGCGGCAGCAGTGGGCGGTAAAACGTCAGGTAACACGGTTGACATACTCCCCAGCCTGAAGGCGTGGAGATTCTCCAGAGCTCACGGTTCTAGATTTCTGGTTCGGCGACAACCCTTACTACCCATTGTTGCCAATAAGTACCAGAGGGGTTTATCTCCCCAGACGTTTTCCCCATTACAGAGGAGGTTTCGGTATGCCCTACCGTACCTGATAATCTACT
>NZ_JAQNCQ010000199.1:0-7769 GCF_028368005.1 Geitlerinema sp. CS-897
AGATTGGGTCTGGACAACCGTTGGGATTACAGGTCTACGAGAACGGCATACGGTAGACAGCAACAAACTACTGTCACCCTCCCTCATTTTTAATGAGGAGAAGAATGTCTGTCACCTCTCAGTTCCATTTGAGTGCCATCCGCCCAAACGCCAAGGAGATGGCTGCGTAGTGGCTGTTGACCTAGGTATCAATACCACTGCCACCGTTGCAGTTGTGGATTTTGACGGCACTGTAATCCATCGGGAGTTCGTTCACCCTGGAAGAGACATAGACTGTCGAGATAAGCGACTGAAATCGGTATCGAAACGAGCCAGTAAGACGATGGGAAAAGGTGGAAGTCTCCAGAAAGGCTTCTGCTCCCATACCTATCGCAAATGCCGTAACATCAACCGTCAAATCGGACATATTGTCTCGAAACGCATTGTGCGGATGGCCGTGCAATTCAATGCGGATGCCATTGTCTTTGAGAACCTGAAAGGGTGGAAAGCCAAGGGTGGACGAAAACGGTCTAACCTACGCCAACGCTTTCATGGATGGCTCAAAGGGATGATTCGAGATTTTACCGAGATGAAGTGGCAAGAGATTGGCGGTAAGGTTGTTGATGTCGTTGCCGCTTATACCTCAAAGCTGGCTTATGACGGGAGTGGAGTGGTGCGGCGGGACTCCAAAAACTATGCTCGGGCCAAATTTTCTTCGGGCAAGCGGTACAACGCAGACCTCAATGGGGCGCTGAACATTGCTGCCCGAGGCATCCTTAAGCTTACGCGCAGAAATGACCGTAAGGAACGCTCCAGCAAACGTTCTGGACGAACGCCGGTGAAGCTGGGCTTGTCTGTGTGACCTGTGGACTAGCACAGTTCCAGGTTAGCACCGACACCCCCACCTCGCGCCCTAGCAGGTGGGGTGAGCTTCATCGATGTAGCTGTTTCGGGAGAAAATTCGTAGATAAACAAACAGTCATACGAAATTGCGATGACCGAGACGTTAAATCCCGAACCTACTTTGACTTCCCGCCTAATTAACGGCGTATTGTCGATTCGCCCCCTGGCGAAATGGGCAAAACGTCAAGCCCGTCAGATGATGGTGGAACGGGCCGAAAAACTCGGCGTTCCCTGGCGTCGCGAAGCCGCCGAACTACGAAGCCGCGACCTCGAAACCCTACGCCAACGTTTGGAAAATCCCCATCTCATCTATCCCGACTACTACCTCACTTCGTTTCACGCCTACGAAACGGGAAACATGAGTTGGGAAGCCGCCACAGAAGTCGAAGTGGCGGCGAAATCCGTTCACGCCAAGATTTGGCCCGAAGAAGGCGTCAACGGCGATGCGAAACTGCGTCAGAACTTTTGCAATATCTTGCGCGATCGCCTTTCCACGCCGCCGGGAGACATTGTCGATATCGGTTGTAGCGTCGGGATGAGTACCTTTCTCTTTCACGATCTCTATCCCGACGCCAACTTAACTGGCGTGGACTTGTCCCCCTACTTCCTGGCCGTGGCCGAAAGCCACAGCCAAGAACGCAACGTTAACGTCAACTGGGTTCACGCCGCAGGAGAAGATACTGGATTACCCGATTCGTCCTTCGATTTGGTGACGCTGTTCCTGATTTGTCACGAACTCCCGATTTCCGCCAGTCGCGATATTTTCCGCGAAGCCTATCGGTTGTTGCGTTCCGGGGGTCATATCGCCGTTATGGAAATGAACCCGAAATCGGAAGTGTTCGCACAGTTTCCCCCCTACGTGATGGCGCTGTTGAAGAGTACCGAACCCTATCTCGACGAGTATTTCGCGTTAGATATCGACTGCGAACTCACTCAAATTGGCTTTGAGACGCCGACGACGGACATCAACAGCCCCCGTCATAAAACGGTTATCGCTAGAAAACCATCGCTTTAAGCACGGAACCACAACGCGGAGTTCCGAGATTTTCGAGCGACGATCGCCCTGAAATGTCCTGAGAGTAAAGGATTGTAGGGCGATCGCGTCCGGGTGCGATCGCGATCGCGACCTCCGAGTGTGCAACGTCACTGTTACATTTTTTAAAACTCT
The DNA here is from genome assembly GCF_028368005.1 of Geitlerinema sp. CS-897. Lineage (NCBI taxonomy): Bacteria > Bacillati > Cyanobacteriota > Cyanophyceae > Geitlerinematales > Geitlerinemataceae > Geitlerinema > Geitlerinema sp. CS-897. The sequence continues at coordinate 2,051 of NZ_JAQNCQ010000199.1, forward strand.
GTTACATTTATTTACATAAGCGAAACAGGAAAGTTTTCGGAGGACTCACACATGGCTCTCGTCATTACCCTCATCGTCATCGGTTGGACTGCGGCGGCGATTCTCGGAACTCAAGCGTATTTCCGAGGCGAGCAAAGCAAACCCATCCACGAACGCAACTGGAACAACGCCGCGTTCGACCGACTGGCCGAAGCCTTTGTGGGTCGTCAAACCGACTACGCCGTCCGGGTTCCGGTGTATGCGATGGACGAATTCGCCACGCGCACCCTCAACCGCTAAGTCCGATCGTTTCGAGTTGACAACATTCGAGTTTAGGAGAAAAAACGATGCAAACGGTCAGTAACGAAGGTCTGCTCAACAACTACGCCAGCGAACCCCAAGTTTATTACGCTGAATACCCAGGACTGTGGCAACAACGCCAATACGCTTTCCAAGCTGCGATCGCCACCCTGTTCGTTTCCACACTGATTTTAGTAGCGTTCGGCGTCAGCTAGTCCGGTTTTCAAACAGCAATCACCAACCGACACAGAACGTATTCAAGGAGAAAAAACGATGAAAACGGTCAGTAACGAAGGTCTGCTCAACAACTACGCCAGCGAACCCCAAGTTTATTACGCCGAATACCCAGGATTGTGGCAACAACGCCAGTACGCTTTCCAAGCTGCGATCGCCACCCTGTTCGTTTCCACACTGATTTTAGTAGCGTTCGGCGTCAGCTAACAAGATTAAGTCCTACAAAATTTCGTTCCATTGAAGTCTCTCTCTCCACCCCGTCTCAGCAGCGGGGTTTTTTCTTGGTGGTTTTTTAGGAATAGGGAATAGGGAACGGGGAACGGGGAACGGGAAAATTTGGGAACGGGAAAATTGGGAAATTAGAAGCTGATTTTGATTCTTCAACCTTTGGGAATAGAAACCAAACATCTTCTGACTTTTTGAACTCTTAGGACTTACGCAGTTCGACCGAAATTACACTAAATGGAGAGGTCTTGTAAATTCACAAAAATGAGAGAAGTCTCTTCAAGAACCCCAGTATCTTCGAGATACCGGGGTTCTTGACTCCGAATCTTAACCAGTCGTCTGCGATCGCTCTTGACGGTTGAGTTTCAGCATATTGCAAAATAACGCCCCTTGCTCGATCGCGTCGTCCAAGGCAACATGAGTATGAGGTAGGCGATCGAACCAGGATTTCGGCATTTTTCCCTTCACAGAGGCTCGATACTCTCCCTTCAACATCGCCATCGCATAGGTTTTAATATCCAACGCCGAATGCGAAAAAGGACTTTCTCCGGCGAAGCGAATTAAATACCAATAGACGAACATAAAATCGTAGGCGGCGGGATATCCCACAAAAACCGGTTTTCCCGGTAACTGTTTCAACCAATCTCGATAGTTGGGAATCGCCACCTCTGGCGGTTGGCAATTTTTCCGACAGGCGTTCCACGCTTCGGGATTTTTCTCCCACCACGCCATCGTTTTCGCGTCGGGAACCGCATCGGGAAGGGTTTCTAAATTCACCGAAAATGTATCCACGAGTTCCTTGTCTGCGGTATACGCTGCCGACGCGACACTTAACATCGAAGAGATGCCGGGAATCGGACCGTCGGCTTCGATGTCAGTACTCACGTAAATTTCAGGTTTTGGCATTGCTTTTGATTACAACATCGACTAAGAACCGCTACCGAGAATCACCAAACTGAGCAAGGTTCCGCTATTCCACAACCCATGCATTAACATCGCTGCCAACAGGTTTCGAGAGCGAGCGTAAATTACCCCTAAGACGATGCCGAGGGTAGCTAACGGTAACACTTCTGAAACGCTTAAATGTGCCAGTGCGAACACTAAACTACTGATAACGATCGCTCCCCAAACCGGAACGTATTTCGTCAGAGACGGCAATAAAAATCCGCGAAAGATAAACTCTTCAAACACGGGAGCAAAAATCGAAGCCGTAATAAAAAAACAGGCGATCGCGATCCAATCTCCGCTTTTTAAAGCAATTTCCAAAATTGGGTTGCTTCCCCCTTTTCCATCCCAAATTTCTTGGTTGACTAACGAAACCCCCAACACCAAGGGAACCGCCGCTAAATACCCCGCAAATCCCCATCCGATACCTTTCGGAACGCTGAAGCGGAACCAATCGGGTTTCAAGGGAAAATAAGGTTTCAAGGACAAGTACAACACAGACAAAGCGGCGATCGCAGAAAGAAAATATCCCCCTAAAATCGAAACCGCTTGCCAACGACTGCCTAAATTTGATGGATCGATTCCGAACAGACCGTACACCAGAGGAAACAGAATACTTCCAGCGAAAACTTGACTGACAAAAAAGACAATAAAAAATCCGATGACGACAACCTGAGCGATAGTATCCCACTCCCATTCTACCGTCCAGCAAACGTCTTTGTTTTTAGCTAAAAGCGATTCGTCTCCTTTCACAATTCGCTGTCCGACGAGGAACAGTAACAGTCCCGTCCCTAACAGCAAACCAACCCCCGAAATCGCCGTCAACACGACCAGTTTGACAAGCGTTCGACGTGCCGCTTGTTGTTCGGTCTGGTTTAAAATCGCCAAGTCGTTCGGCTGGTTTTGCACCTGATAGAACTGTTCTAAGGCGCGATAGCGAAACCACCCACTTAATTGAGTTTGTAACTGTGCTTCGGCGTTGGGAACCACTTGCGGCGGTTGACGCCACAACCCAGCTAATACGAAGGCGGTCGTCGCGTTGTCAGAAAGGGATTCGGACGGAACGTCGGGACTCGAGGTTGCATGGCGATCGATCGGGTTCGACCACAGTTCTAACGCATCGCTGACGCGATCGCGACTGGCCAGTAAAATACCGAGACGAACCTCTAACCGATCTCGCAACGCTTGTTGTTTGTCGATCGCCGACTGTAACTGCTGAACCCGAGACAGATTGCTCGGCGATAGATCTTCGAGTTGCGAAAGTTGCAACTTCGTTTCTGTTTCGCTCAAACTCTCGCGAACGGTTTCGAGAGACTCGCGGTATTGTTCGATCGCCGTTTTGTAAACGTCCTCGCCAATCAGTCCTCCCGGTAACTCCTCCATCTCCCATTCCTCTGGAGGCGTCCACTCCGCCGCTTGCAACGCGAGATTGGTTTGCGCTAAGTCCAGACGACTTTGAATTTGCGGTTGCTGCCAACTTCCCAGCAACGCCAACCCCACCACGACAGCGGTAATCGCCGTCAGTATCGCCAAAACCAGTTGCTTGAAACTCATAGAAACGGTTCGTAAAATACTCGTTCCATCATCGCATCATCTCTTCCCCCGCACATCTTTCGATATGCTTTTCGATAGACGAAACACGCACGACTCCCACGCAATCTCGAGATTCTATGGCTCGTACCCCTAAACTTTGGTTCGATCGCGGCACCTTGTTGTTACACCCACCGCCACGGGGTAAAACTTGGATCGACTTCGCCACCTGGGACGATCGCGTGGAAAAATTTCGCATTCCCGCCATCGCCTACCGTCCCCTCGTAGAAACCTTGCGCGAGGCGGGAACGGTGTTTGAAGACGAGGCCAAAGGGTTCGTTCCTCTGGATTTGGTGTCGCGGTTAGAAATGACGCCGTATCCCCACCAAGAAGAGGCGTTAGAAGCCTGGAAACAGGCGGGACGTTGCGGTGTCGTGGTGCTTCCCACCGCCGCCGGAAAAACCTATTTGGCGCAGTTGTGCATCGAACAAACGCCACGCAGTACCTTAATTGTGGTTCCCACACTGGATTTGATGCACCAGTGGTACGCGCATTTGATGGCGGCGTTTCCCGAAACGGAAATCGGTTTGCTGGGTGGAGGATCTCACGATCGCACTCCGATTCTGGTTTCGACTTACGATAGTGCGGCGATTCACGCCGAACACATCGGCGATCGCTATGGATTTGTCATTTTCGATGAATGTCACCACCTCCCCACGGAGTTCTATCGCGTCATCGCCGAATATTCGATCGCGCCGTATCGCCTGGGGTTGACGGCGACGCCGGAACGTTCCGACGGAAAACACGACGATTTGAGAGATCTCATCGGCGAGGAAGTCTACCGCCGCCGTCCGGAAGATTTAGCCGGACATACCCTCGCCGAACATCGCATCGAACAAATTAAAGTCAAACTATCGGAGGCCGAACGCCGAGAGTACGATGACGCGATCGCCGTTCGCAACGCGTTTTTGCAACAGGCGAAAGTCAATTTAAGCAGTTTGAAAGGTTGGCAAAATTTCGTCAAAGCCAGTGCGACATCTCCCCAAGGACGACGCGCCATGAAAGCGCATCACACCGCCAAAGCGATCGCCTTGGGAACCGAGGCCAAACTGCGCGTTCTCGCCGATCTCCTCGCCGAACATTACCCAGAACCGATCCTCATTTTTACCAACGACAACGCCACGGTTTATCGGATTTCCCAAGACTTTCTCATTCCCGCCATCACCCACCAAACTCCCGTCAAAGAACGTCACGAGGTTTTGTCGCGATTTCGCAGCGGTGAATATCGAACTCTCGCGGCTTCCCACGTCCTCAACGAAGGGGTAGACGTTCCCGAAGCCAGAATCGCAATTTTGCTCTCGGGAAGCGGTTCGACGCGGGAATACATCCAACGTCTCGGACGAGTGTTGCGAAAGGGAAAATCGAAGGACAAACAGGCCATTTTGTACGAAGTCGTGTCGGAAAATACCACCGAGGAACGTACTTCAAAACGCCGTCGCGGAAAGCCAAAACCCCAACCGTCGCCGAAACAGCCGCGTCAGTTAGAGTTGGTCTCCGATCCCAACGAACCGATTCCGTTATACGGTCGGCGATCGCGCAAAACGCAACGCGCTGCCGAATCTAAGGGACAATGGAATTCAGACTCTTCTAATTCAGAGGAAGAATGACCGAAACACTGCAATTGCAAGATTTTAACCTGTTTCCCAAACACGTCGGTATTTGGGAAGGAACCTGGACGATTTGTGACGGGGAGGGCAACAAACTCCAACAATTTACTGCCGTGTTGGAACAGCGTATCGTCGATAACGAGTGGCGACAAACCAACCATCAAACTTACGCCGACGGCTCGACGGAAGTTCAGGAATTTGTCGGTCGCGCGATCGGACATGGGGAGTTAGAAGTTAGTAGCAAAACTCCACCTTTTTCTAATTATAAAACGTTAGCAAAAGAGTTGGACGATCGCTTAATCTTATTTAAGATTTGGGAAAAAGAAACGAATGCACTGCGAGCGATCGAATTAATTCATTTGGTCAGTGAAGGATATCGCGTCCGCACGACTCAAAGTTTTACTTCCGAGGGAGAGTTGCAGGGCATCATGACGATCGTAGAAACCAAGCGTTAGTTTAGTAGGGTGGGCAATGCCCATCTTGTTTTTGTTAAAAAAATTTGTCAAAAAAACATCGCGCGAGGTGATACAAATTACTAAAAAAAGTTTAATAGGGTGGGCATTGCCCACCCTATTAAAAAAACATCGCGCGAGGCGAGACAAAAGGTGCATCTCACTTTTGTAAAAACACGAAGCTCTGGGTAGGTTGGGTGAAACGGAGTGGAACCCAACAGCAGCTCAATCGAGTACGGAAGCTTGTATCCCACATTCCGCACTTCAAATGTAGTGTATAAGTAGTATAAAGTGAATCGGAAAGGAATTAGGTATTTCGACTCAGCCAACTGACCCCTTGACTTGAAAATAACATTCAAGAGCCAACTGACTTGACAAAAATAGTAG
>NZ_JAQNCQ010000200.1:0-6494 GCF_028368005.1 Geitlerinema sp. CS-897
CGTTAGGATCGTTAGGATCTTGAAACGCCGGATCGTTAGGATCTAGGAAGGGATCGTTAGGATCTTGAAACGCCGGATCGTTAGGATCGTTGGGGTCGTTATTGCGAGAAACGCGATCGATCGTGATGCTGTCTGGATCGAACAAAACCGTTCCAGGATTCGACCCACCCACATCGACTCGACCGCGAAACGCCAGGCGATCGCGACCTGAAATTTCAACAAATCCCCCATTTTGGAAACCTCGGGCCGTCGCCGTTCCCGAAAACAGCGTCGTATCGTCAGACCAAACGACGATCTCTCCGCCATCGTTCCCCAACCCGTCAGCTAAGAAAGAACTGAGAGGATCGACAAACGCAAACTGCGCCGTCGGTAAAGATCCTTCACCGCGCAAGTTTCCCCCGAAGAAGATGCGGCCGCCGTTTTCAGTTCCCGAAGCGTCTAACCTCGCTGACATCGCCGCCACACGATCGCCAAACACGCCAATTTCGCCAGATCCCCTGTTTTCCGAAACATCGATCGCTCCCGAGACGATCGCCGTTCCCGGTTCCGGGTTCACGCGCACCGCAGACCCCGCTAAACTCACCGTTCCGTCGGGATTGACCGTCAAGCGACTTACGCGATCGACACCGCCTCCGGTCAGCAGTTCCGGTAAACTCAACGGGTCGAATCCCGCAGTCGGAATCGAAGTCGGTGCGATTTCCAAACTCAGCAGGTTTCCCGGTACGCTCAACCGTAACAGCTCTCGTCCCGAAACCGCCGTCACCATTACCGTTCCACCTGGGGACGACAGCGAGCCAGTGTTCGCCGTCGCACCACCGAGCAACGCTAAATTGCGACCTGGAAGTACTGCCAGATCTCCTTCATTGACAATCGATCCAGGCTGTGATAATAAAAACGAAAATGTAGCTGGATCGCCCGTTAAATTCGTGATATTTGAAGTTTGAAACGCCTCGAACCATCCGTTTTCAAAACCAATTCCCGTGGCAGTCGTGGCGATAAAATCTGCGGGAACGTTCAGCCGAGCTTCTTGTCCGAAAAGAATTCCAGCCGGATTCATGAAATATAAATTCGAGTCGCCGCCGACGATTTGAATCAGTCCGTTAATATAAGAGGCTTCTCCACCAGTGACGCGACTTAAAATATTTTGAATTTCGGGATTAGACAGAAAATTCGCCGTGCGATCGCTCTCGAGATTAAACTGCTCGAAACTATGAAATAGATTAGAACGATCTTCAGAGAGCGAACCGCCTTCGATATCGAGGCGATCGCCGTGAGGAGTCACCGTCGTTCCGATTCCGTCGTTGGCGGGAACGATAGACTGAGACAATACCGGAAGAGAGGGAGCGATCGCGCCGAGAACGGCGATCGAGGTAACACAGACGAGTCGGCTAAACACGATCGAGACGCCTCAAAGAGACAATGGGAAGATAATCCTTTTATCGGGAAAACGAGAGGGAAATCCAGACGAATAGAGCCAGAGGCGATCGAACAAATACGGTAACATTATAAAGAAACGTTAAAAATCGATCGCAAGAGTTAAAAAATGGCTGTCAAAGTAGGCGATATGGCTCCTGACTTTACTTTACCGTCTCAAAGTGGAAAGTCGGTGAGCTTAAGTGATTTCCGAGGCAAAAAAGCCGTCGTCTTATACTTTTACCCCAAGGACGACACCCCTGGCTGCACCGCCGAATCCTGTGCGTTCCGCGATCGCTACGAAACCTTTACTAACGCAGGAGCAGAAGTCATTGGAATTAGCGGCGACTCCGTGTCGTCTCACCGACAGTTTGCCAGCAAGCATAGCTTACCCTTCACACTACTGAGTGATAGCGGCGATCGCGTTCGCAAATTATACGGCGTTCCCGCGACGTTATGGGTACTTCCGGGGCGCGTCACCTACGTTATCGATAAAGACGGCGTCGTCCGCCACATTTTCAACTCGCAACTCGATTTTCAAGGTCACGTCAACGAGTCTATGGAAATTTTGAAGAGCTTCTAATTCAGGGAAGAGGGAAGAGAGGGGGAGAGGGGGAGATAGGGAGAGGGGGAGACAAGGGGACAAGAGGGAAATTTCACATCATCTCCTCACTTCCGGATTGGGGCGGTGCGTGACGCGGGAAATCTAATTTTGAGGCCAAAAAATACCATTTAACACCCGCGTCACGCACCCTACGGTTCTCTCAATTGTCTTCTCTCCTCATCTCCTCATCTAAATTCTCGGGACTCTAGCTAAGGCCATTTCCAACACCTCCGCTCCCGCACCGGGTAAGTGTGCGTGTTCGCTGATGTAGCGTTTCCAGGCTTTCGTTCCCGGTTGTCCGGCGAAAAGCTGCAACATATGGCGAGTAATCGTGTGTAACTTGTATCCGTGCGCCACCCAGCGATCGCAATAGCCGAGCATTTGTTCGACCACTTGACGGCGCGTCGGAAGTGGTGTAGTTTCACCGTAAATGTCGCGATCGACGGTTGCAAAGAGAAACGGCGTATCGTAAGCAGCGCGTCCCACCATCACTGCATCGACGTGTCGATATTGTTCGCAGATGCGATCGAGGGTTTTAAATCCGCCGTTAATCTCGACAAACAACTGGGGAAAATCTTGTTTGAGACGGTAAACGTCCTCGTAGCGCAGAGGCGGAACCGTGCGGTTTTCCTTTGGCGAAAGTCCCTGTAACCAGGCTTTGCGTGCGTGAACCGTAAATCGCTCGCATCCAGCGTCAGAGACGATTCTGACGAAATTCGCTAAATCCTCGTAGCGATCGCGATCGTCGATTCCGATGCGATGTTTGATCGTCACCGGAATATCCACCGCACGCCGCATCGACTCGATCGCCTGAGCGACGCGATCGGGTTCGGCCATCAAACACGCGCCGAAATTCCCGTTCTGCACGCGATCGCTCGGACAACCGACGTTCAAATTAATCTCATCGTACCCCATATCTTCGGCGATACGGGCGCACTCTGCCAACTCTGCCGGATCGTCTCCGCCGAGTTGCAACGCCAGAGGTTTTTCTTGCGGGGAAAACCCGAGTAGCTTCGCACGTTTTCCGTGTAGGATCGCCCCGGTCGTCAACATTTCCGTATAAAGCAACGTGCGACGCGTAATCTGTCGCATGAAGTAGCGGAAATGCCGATCGGTACGATCCATCATCGGGGCGATGCTGAGGGGATTACCCCGGTCAGTCGCGATCGCAGCTGACAGACGTTCGGCAAAAGTCGCAGTACTGGTCGTAGTCATATGTACTTAATGGCGGTCTTACCATCGCAGCTCCCTCGTTGTATCGTATCTTAGAAAAGCGCTGAATGTGAAAGCAGGTGTTATCTTCGTGACAGTACCGAACGGCTCGACTTCCCCCCAACCCTCCTTTTTAGCGCGGTCTCCGCTTTTCCCCCTCTACGGAGAATCCAGCGCGAAAACCACGGCATTTTCAGGTTGGGAAATGCCACTGCAATTTCAAGGAATTCGACGAGAACACGAAGCGGTCAGAACGGGGATCGGCGTTTTCGATATTTCCCACATGGGAAAATTCCTTTTACAAGGAGACGATATTCTCGAAAACTTACAAGGTCTAGTTCCCTCGGATTTACACCGCTTAGAACCGGGACAAGCTCAGTACACGGTATTTCTCAATCCTAGCGGCGGAATTATTGACGACCTCATCGTTTATTATCAAAGGAAAAATCGCGTTTTTCTCATCGTCAACGCTGCCACCCGCGAACGAGATAAATCGTGGCTCTTACAACAGCTTGGTAACGATAAGGTCGATCTACAGGATCTGACTCAATCGAACGTTCTCGTCGCCGTTCAAGGGCCTCGAGCCGAGGGAGTTCTTCAAACGTTCGTCGATACTGATTTATCGCAAATCCCGTTTTTCGGTCACAGCGAACCGACGCTCTTCGGAACCTCCGCTTTCGTCGCTCGTACTGGCTACACCGGAGAAGACGGTTTCGAGGTGATGGTAGACCCCGAAGCCGGACGGCGGTTGTGGCGAGAACTCCTCGATGCGGGGGCGACACCCTGCGGTTTGGGGGCGCGAGACACCCTGCGTCTCGAAGCTTGTCTTTCCCTCTACGGACAGGACATCGACACTCACACCACTCCCCTCGAAGCCGGGTTGAAATGGTTGGTGCATCTCGAGAGTCAAGGAGATTTTATCGGTCGTTCCGCTCTCGAACGCCAACGGGACGAAGGACTGACACAGCGACTCGTGGCGTTGAAAATGGAAGGACGACACATCGCCCGTCACGGCTATTCCGTCCACCACAATGGCGAGGTCGTCGGACGCGTTACCAGCGGCGCACCGTCTCCCACCCTAGGTTATCCCATCGCTTTAGCCTACGTGCGAGCAGAGTTGGCGAAAGTGGGACGAACCCTCGAAGTGGAAGTTCGAGGTAAGCTATATCCGGCGCAAGTGGTGAAAAAGCCGTTTTATCGGCGACGCTGAGCGGAGGGAAAGCCGGGGAGACAAGGAGTCGGTGCGTGACGCGGTAATACAAGGTTGACCTAACTTCGGCCAGATTTTCTGGCCGCGTCACACACCCTTGTATGTTGGCGGTGTACATTGGCGGTGCGTGACAAAGCGATCGGTCTCAGGATTTACACCCTATTTTTCAAGTCACGCACCCTACGGCTGTCTTCACTGGTGACTGGTGACTGGTGACTGTCGAAGAGGTGAGGTGATGAGAAGAGAGACTGTTTTGGGATTGGGGGCGATCGCCGCTCTGGTCGCCGCTGGGTTTGGGGCGATCGCTCCGGAATTACCTTCGCCGAGTCAGTCGCAACTGGCTTCGGTGGAAACGCCGCCAGAGGTCGAACCTGCGCCCACGCCGACACCGCCGGAATACTATACGTATGATGTGGTGGTGTACGGAGACGAGCTTCCTGGGGTCTGTGCGGCGATTTGGGCAAAAAAAAGGCTCGGCGAGGGGGCGAAGGTCGTTTTAGTGCGCTCTCAGCCCAGTGAAGCCCTTCTGGGAGGAATTTTAACGCGGGGTGGACTGGCGTATTTAGACTTCGATAAAACGCCGGGTTGGTACGCTCAGCCGTACAGTCAGTGTTTTGTGGAGTTTTTAGAAAAAGCTGAGGTCGTGGCGTCCTGTTTGGATGCCGAACGAGGCGATCGCGCCATGCGAGAAATGCTGGCGGAAGCGGGGGTGAGTTTGCTCTCAAACGCGCCGTTAGAGCCAGTTGTAAGTGGCGATCGCATCGACTACGCCCAGATAACGGGATACAACAAGCGACTGCGAGCCGATTCGTTTATCGATGCCACGCAACAGGCCGAGTTGGCGATCGCGGCGGGAATGCCCTACGATCGCGGTTACGAATCCCAAAGTCCCGAACTGCAACAATCGACTCTCGCCACCTCCATCGTTCCGGTGGTGGAAGGGTTGAGTATCGAAGAATTGAGAACCCTCGAAGCGGGAATTCATAGCGACGGTCCTCGACTAGACGCGATCGTCGATAGTATCTACGCCGAAGAAGATCCCCGAACGGCGGGGTTTTGGCTGGCGGGGTTCGAGCGACCGCTCTATCAAGCCTATGTAGACGGATATTACTTTAAAAGTATCGCCATTGGCGCAGCATATCATCTCGATCGCGGTCAACGGTTTTCTCTCGACGGCTTTTTCTGGGACAAAGCCAACGTCTGCGAGTTAGACGAACAGCGGTTGTCGTGGAACGGCTTTCTCTTTAAATACACTACCGACGAAGTGCGGGCGATCGAAGCCAACGGCTTTCAACCCACGCCAGAAATGCTCGCAGAAATGCAGCACGTGGAATCCTGGCTGCAAGCTTACGCAGGAGACGACAGCCTGACACTGACATTTCCACCAGAAGTGTACGTGCGTCACAGCATCAGCGTTCGCGATGTGGTCGATCCTCTCTCGGGGCAAGAAATTCTTAAAGGCGGGACGTTACCCGAAAAAGCGATCGGCACGTTTTCCTACGACTTCGACTTCCGAGGCGGCGTAGACGGCTTGTCGATTCCCATTCCGCCGCTTCCGCAGTACAATTTCGGCATCGAACACGGCTTAGCCCAGAACATTGAAAACCTAGCTGTCACCGGACGTTCGGCGGGATACGAAGGAATCGCCGTCTCTGTCGGACGCATCAACACCGCCAACGTCTACCACGGACAAGGAGTTGGTGTCGCCGCCGCGATCGCCAAAGAAGCCGCCGTTCCCCTCAATTCCATCACCTCCGCCCAAGTTCGCCAGGAATTAGAGCGTCTCACGGGACGAGTCACCGAACTACAAGGTATAGACATCCGTGACGGCATCGACTACAGCAAAATTCGATAAATTAAGAAGAAGTCGTAGGGTGCGTGACCTAAAGACCCGAGATTTCTCGCACCCAACCGGCCAACTCGTCACGCACCTTTGGAGCGTGAACAGCGAACAGTCACCAGTGAAAACAGTCACCAGTCACCAGTCACCAGTCACCAGTGAAAACAGTTAACAGATAACAGTTTCTCCCCCTCTCCCCCTCTCCCTTGCTCCCC
>NZ_JAQNCQ010000201.1:0-32838 GCF_028368005.1 Geitlerinema sp. CS-897
ACCGGGAGATGAGCAGCCAGTAGGGTGCCGTGACGCGGGCGTCAAAACGCCGCCGCCTTCTGGTAAGTGGAATTTACCGCGTCACGCACCGCCCCCCAACCGGGAGATGAGCAGCCAGTAGGGTGCCGTGACGCGGGCGTCAAAACGCCGCCGCCTTCTGGTAAGTGGAATTTACCGCGTCACGCACCGCCCCCCAACCGGGAGATGAGCAGCCAGGTTTCAAGAAGTCTTCACCACATCCCCCCTTAGCCCCCCAAAGAAGAGGGGGGTTGGGGGGATAGAAAGACTTGTCAGGTTGGGCAAAACCAGTGTTTGAGATTCAGATTCCGTATCATACTAAGCCTTTACGAAAAAAGACGGTGCGGTTGCGTCCGTCCTTCTTGGCTTGGTAGAGGGCTGTGTCGGCTTGGTTGACGAGAAGCGTTTCGGGTAAAGTGGGGGTCGGGACGATCGTAGCGATGCCCAAACTTAAGGTCACGTATTTGTCGATCGGCGATCCGCCGTGTTCGATTTTCATCGCCTGGAGGTGAGATCGAATTTCCGAGGCCACCTGCAAACCCCCTTTACAGTCTGTATTTGGGAGAACGACCGCAATTTCTTCCCCCCCGTAGCGCGCGACGAGATCGCTCGGACGTTTGGCTGCACGTACGAACGCAGCTGCAACCTGCTTCAAACACCAATCTCCCGCTTGGTGTCCGTAGGTGTCGTTGTAACGTTTGAAAAAGTCGATATCGCCGAGAATTAACGAAAGGGGTTGTTGTTGGCGACTCATCCGCCGCCATTCTCGATCGAGGGTTTCGTCGAAATGTCGTCGGTTGGCAATTTCGGTCAAGCCGTCGAGGTTGGCCAGTTGCTCTAATTCTTTGTTGGCTAGGGCGAGTTGGTGGTTGAGCGAGACGATTTCTTTGTTACGGGCCCGAAGTTCGCTTTCGATCGCATCAGCGTGTTCGGTAATGTTTTCGAGCATGATTTCGAGATCGGCTTTCTCGAGCTTGAGGGCTGTGAGTTCCTGGTGCAGCTCGGTCAGTTCCTGTTTTAACTGTTCCCGCGATGGTTCTCGTTCCACGATAATTTTGAAGTCGAGCGGTTCGTCAATACAACGTCACAGTTTGAGCGATCGGAGCGGGTTTGAGCGAGATCCTTCGAGTAAAAAAACACTTGCTGAATTGGGAGAACCTCTGGTAAAACCAAGCTATAGAGGTTTTGCGGAAACTCGCGCAGTCTATTGCAGGACGAACGAGCGATCGCGCGACAGGTCGGGTTTCGCTCGAGAAAGCGTTTCGACTACCAGCTCGATACACCGAAGGTCTTCGAGCATCCAAGAATGGAGTGCAACGGGAATTTGGCGATCGGTTCCGACGGACAGTTGGGAACTGCGAGCGGGTAAAATCATCAAGTCGTAAGGCGTCCAAATCGACGTAAAGTCGATCTGTCCGAGGAGGTCTCGCGCGTCCCGATCTAACTCTAGCAGAAACTCGCTGTTCGGACGCATTTGATGGCAACCGACGCGATCGAGAGCGTAGGCGGTCCAAGTCCCTTGGTGGGGCGAGGAAATGGTAATCAGACGCTCGACCCGCTCGACGCCCCCCAGACGCTGGACGTAGTAGCGGGCGACTAAGCCTCCCATGCTGAATCCGACGAGATCGAAGGGACGATCGCTCCCGAGGCGATCGCCGACAAACTCCGCCACTTGATGGGCTAAGCGATCTAAGCCTGCGGTTCCGTCACTGGGAACGAGATCGATCGTGTATACCGATTTACCTTCTGACGACAGACGAGACGCCAACTGCTCGAACACGGCTCCCGTGTCGCCAATTCCATGCACTAATACGACTGGATTCTTGGATTTTTCTACCGTTTTCTCTCTTTTCATCTCGTTTGAATCTGCGATCGAACGCTTTTAGCCTAACTTGTGGCGATCGCACGTCTCGCGATCGCCGGGACAGCTTGTCAACCGGCTCGATCTCTCGAGGCGATCGGCATTTTGTAAATGAGAAATGAGTACTCTGTAAATAAGTGTAAGGAATTGTAGATAAGTCTCACACAAAGACGCCCAAACCTCCGAAAAAACCGTCGAACTTTACGGTTTTCTGTAAAAAAATATTAAGAATTGTCAAAAAAATCTCTCATACAGACGTATGATAAGGACGAGATTGGACAGCATTTATGCCTCGAGCTTGCAGCTTAAGAATGTCGCTCGAGGGTCGAGTTCGTCCGATCGCCGCCTCGAACTCACGTTCCGAACCGAGATTTTAGGATTGCGATTCCATGTTAAAGAAACTGTTTGGTTCTAAAAAAGAAGAGTTTTTCGTAGAAATTGAAGATACCCAAGGTGCGAAAACAGACGACGCACCCGATCGACCTGCGGCTCCAGAAGCCAAAGAAGAGAAACCAGAAAAAACTGTAAAATCCGAAAAGAAAGCTAAACCAGCAGCTAAGAAAGCTGAGAAAAAAGCTGAGAAGAAAACCGCAGCACCTAAAGCTAAAAAAGCTGCCAAACCTGCGCCTGCACCTCAGCCGAAAGCTAAGCCCGCTGCCGCTCAAAAACCCGTTGAAACGGGCTTTGCGACGAGATACCTCATGCCCAACTCGGCAACGCCCCGTCGCCGTCCCAGCGCCAACATGAAAGACTTTCTAAACATGGCGAAGGAAACTAACTCAGGGCGTTAAGAATTTTCTATTTTAAAAAAATCCTACTCTAGACCCTAGAACCCCAGTATTTTTAATATACCGGGGTTCTTTCAGTATTTCTTTCAATTCAGAAACGTTCGCGATCGCCCAACCAATCCAACACCAGCGAATTGACGATTTCCGGGCGTTCGTCGTGGGGACAATGACCCGTTTTCGGAATCGAGTGAAACGTCACCGGATGGCGTTTTCCCCAATCTTGGAAAATCTGAGACCCTTTTACCGGCGTCCAGGGATCGTCTTCACCCCACAACACCAACATCGGACATTGCACTTGCGGTAACAATTCCGACGGTTTCGGTCCGGCGGGGGCAGTTAAAATCGAGGCGAAGACCTGTTGTGCGCCTCGATCGCAAGAGGGAGCGTAGAGCATTTCGACTAATTCGTCGGTGACCGCCTCGCGATTTCCGTAGACTTGACGCAGGGTTCCGCGAATGCGATGGGGTTGACGGACGCGATCGAACAGAAACGACCCGAACCATTTCGAGGATACCAATTTCGCGAAGGTTCCCATCACCACCCGCAGCGGAAGATTTAACTCCTCGGGGCGGTGGTTGAGTCCTCCCGCACAGTTGAGCAACACGATTCCTTCGGTGCGATCGGGATATTCCGCCGCCAACATTAACGCCAGCAACGCCCCGATGGAATTTCCGGCGAATACCGTCGGTTCTTTGATGAATTCCGTCCAAAAGTCCGCAATTAAATCTCGCCAGAGTTCCAAAGAGTACTCCAAGGCGGGTTTGTCGGAGTCGCCGAAACCCAGCAAATCCAGGGCGTAGACGCGATATCCCGCATCGGCGAAGGCGGGGATGTTGTTTCGCCAATGTCCGATGGACGCCCCGAAGCCGTGAATTAACAGCAGCGGCGATCCTTCACCTGAGGCGGTGAAGGCGATGCGATGGTTTCGCCAGGTCCAAAATTGTTTTTCGATCGCTCGAATCGGTACGATGGATTTTACGGTCATAGAATTTGAAAGCTGAGATTGAAAGTTAAGATTGAAAGCTGAGTTTGACGACTTGCGATCGCGCCCCTCGCGACGACGTTTGTTAGCAGCAAGTCTTTAACATATCGTAACAATTATCATCGTAATGCGGTTGTATCGATCGCGCTAGGAGTCGGGACAATTGAGGATGACAGCAAAAATCGGGCGGCGAATCGCTATCGTAGCGGGGATTCTGAGTTTCTGCATCGCCATACTCGCCAGTTGTAGCCCCTCGTTACCGCCGACGGAAACCAGCGATCGCGTTCGTCTCGGAACCACTGCAAAAGTCGTCACCCTCGATCCCGCCGACGCCTACGAACTCTCGTCGTTTATCGCCATTTCCAATTTAGGCGATCGCCTCTACACCTACGCCACCGACGCCACCGAAATCGTCCCGCAACTGGCGACATCTCTTCCCGAAGTTAGCGACGACGGCTTAACATACCGCATTCCCCTGCGTTCCGACGTGGTGTTTCACGATGGAACCCCGTTTGACGCCGAAGCGATGGTGTTTTCCCTGACGCGGTTTATGGAAAATAAAGGGCGTCCGTCGTTTTTACTCTCCGATCTCGTGGAATCCGTCGCAGCCACAGACGAATACGAACTCACCCTGCGGTTGAACTATCCGTTTGCGGCGTTTACCGCCTTACTGACGTTTCCCGGTTTTTGTCCCGTTTCTCCCAACGCCTACAACATTGGAGAAGGGGAATTTCAACCGAACCAGTTCGTGGGAACGGGGCCGTATATCTTGAAGAGTTACGGAACCGACGCCCTGCAATTAGACCGATTTGAAAACTACTGGGGCGAGACGCCGGAAAACTCGGGAATTGACGTACAGCGGTTTTCCAGCAAAGCCAATTTGTACAATGCTTTTCGGACAGGGGCGATCGATGTGGCGTATCAAGATCTCGATCCCGATCAAATTCATAGTTTAGAAGAACTCGCGCCGCAAGAGGGATGGCACATCGTCACCGCCGACAGTCCGACGATTTCCTATTTGGTGGTAAACGTAGAACAACCACCCCTCGATCGCCTGGAAGTCCGCCAAGCCCTCGCCTACATTATCGATCGCCCGCTGCTGAGCGATCGCGTCTTTTACGGACAAGCCGAACCGCTATATACCCTGCTTCCGCGATCGTTCGACGCCTCCGAACCCGTCTTCGCCACCCGCTACGGCGACGGAAACCTCGACACCGCCAAAACCCTGTTACGAGAGGAGGGGTTTTCCACAGACAATCCCTTAGAAATCGAAATTTGGTTCGCCTCCAGTTCCAACGAAAACCGACTCGCGGCGACGGTATTAAAAGCCTTAGCCGATCGCGATTTAGAAGGACTCGTCCGCATCGAACCTCGCAGCGTAGAAGCCGCCACCGCTTACGGGTATTTGGACAAAGGGGTGTATCCGACGTTTATGTTGTCTTGGTATGCGGACTTTTTCGACGCCGACAACTATCTCAAGCCGTTTCTCGACTGTAGTGAAGGTTCGCCGGAAATGGGATGTCAGGATGGCGAGAGTCAGTATCACGGGTCTTTTTACTATAGCGATCGCGCCAACGAACTGATCGAACGCCAGCGTCAAACGACGGATGTGGAAACGCGCGATCGCCTGTTGGGAGAGTTACAGGAAATGGTAGCGGAAGCGGTTCCGTATATTCCCTTGTGGCAAACTAAGGATTATGCGTTCGCCCAAGCGAATATCGACGGCGTGGCGTTGAGTTCGACGCAGCAGATTTTACTGTTTTCTCCGATTCGTCGGGAAGATTGAGTGAGAGGATTCACCACAGAGACACAGAGAACACAGAGAGTTGAGGCCGTAGGGGCGAACGGCGGTTCGCCCCTACAAAACGGTATCATCCGATTAAAACATCCGATGACAATCCAATTTCTCTGAATTGCAGAAATTGATTTCAAGATGTTCGAGGATTTGGGAATCCTTACGCCGTTTCCAACGTCCGTTTGTAGGCTTCATCCAACACTTCCGACAGCGTCGGGTGGGTGTGAACGTTAAACGCCAGTTCCCGTACCGATTTCCGTTCGGCGATCGCATTGGCGGCTTCCTGAATCAAATCCGCCGCGTGAATGCCGATGATGTGGGCGCCGAGGAGTTCGCCGGTATCCTTGCGATAGATGACTTTCGCCAAACCGTCAGTTTCCTTCTCTGCCAAAGCTTTCGAGTTGGCTTTAAAATACGTCCGGGCGCTGGCCACCTCGAACCCTTCCGACTTCCCGAGTTCCTTGGCTTGCGGTTCCGTTAAACCCACAAAGCTGATTTCCGGGTGGGTGAAGGCGGCGGCGGGAATGCTGCGGTAATCCACGGTGCGATCGCGCCCGCAGAGGGTTTCGACAACCGCCACCCCTTGGGCAGATGCCGCGTGCGCCAACATCATCTTACCCGTAGCATCGCCGATCGCCCAGAGATGCGGAACCGCTTCATCGTTGGCGACGACTTGCAAAGAATCGTTGACGGGAATGAAGCCTCGGCGATCGAGTTCCACGCCAACCGCTTCTAAATTGAGGTTTTTCGCGTAGGGAACGCGCCCCGTCGCCACCAAGCAGGCGTCCACTTCCAACACTTCGACGACTTCCTTGGTGTTGGCGTCCGTCAGTTCGATCGTAACCGGTGCGCCTGGGGTGACTTTCGTCGCAAACACCCCCGCGTAACTTTCGATATCGCGAGAATCCAGCAACACCCGTTTGGCGATTTTAGCGATATCGGGATCGAAAGTCGGCATCACCTTATCCAAGGCTTCGATGACCGAAATTTCACAACCCAACGCCGAATAGACATCGGCGAATTCCAAACCAATGTAACCGCTACCGATAATGGCAATCCACTGCGGGAGAGATTCCAGTTTGATGGCGTCGTCGCTGGTGAAAACGGTTTTACCGTCCACTTCCACACCCGGCGGAACGAAGGGAACCGAACCGGGGGCGAGAAGTATGTTTTCGGCGGTGTAGGTTTTCTCGCCGTCGGCGGTTTCCACGGTGACTTTTTGCGAGGCGGCGACTTTCCCCCAGCCTTGGATGATATCCACACCGAGGCGTTTGAGGCTGTTCGTCATGTTGCCTCGGATATTCTCAACGAGGTTGAGGGCATGATCGGCGATCGCCTGGCGATCGAACTGAACGCCGCCGATATGCACGCCCATTTCTTGCAAGTGCTGGGTTTGGCTGAATTCCCGAACTTTTCCCGACGCCGCTAACAAAGCTTTCGAGGGGATACAGCCGCGATTGACACAGGTTCCCCCCATGTCTCCTGCTTCTACGATCGCGGTTTTCAACCCGTGGCTGACGGCGTGGAGGGCAGCCCCGTGACCGCCGACACCCGCACCGATAATAAGGAGATCGTAATCGAACTCTTGACTCATTTCGTTATTCTTCGCGCGTTTGAGTCTTCCCATTTTCGACGGTTGGGGGGCGATCGGACAAGTCAAGGGGGAATCGGGAACGGGGTTTGGGGGTTGGGTTGCGTTTGGGATTTCTCGAAATGTCTGCGATACGCCCCTAGGCAGAACTCACGGCGATGTTGGTGGAACAGCCAGAGACTTCGGCGTACAACTGCTCTAACTGGGTAATATTTTTATCGAGGGTGTAGCGTTCGAGAACCCGCTGACGGGCTTTGTAACCCAACAAACTGGTAATTTCCGGGTGATCGCGAAATAGCGGTAACAGAGTTTGCAGTTGTGCGGTTACTCGCTGCGAGTTGAGAATGACCCCCGCCCCGTCTTCAAGAACTTCCCCATCTGCCCCGGCGTCAGTGGCGAGACAGGCTAAACCGCAAGACATGGCTTCTAACAACGATAAAGACAAGCCTTCGACAAAGGAGGGTAACACGAAAACGTCTGCACCCCGTAAAATCTCGATGCGTCGCTGTTCGTCGGCGATGTAACCCAACCAACGTACGCCATGTTCTTCGTTGTAGGTTGCCATAAACGACGTGGCGAGGGGCCCGTCTCCGACGATTAACAGTTGGCTGCGATCGCCCATTTCGCAATGTTTCCAGGCTTTCAACAGTGATTCGACGTTTTTTTCCAGGGCGATTCGCCCTTGATAGACGAAAATTCGTTCGGCACCGATTTCAGCGTTTAAATTGGACGCACCCGGCGAATATTTCAGGGCGTCTACGCCGTTGGGAATCACTGCAACTCGTTCCGGGGGAACCCCCAGTTGTATCAGTAAATCCCGTTGAATGTGAGAAAAAACGATGGTGCGATCGTAATTTGCTAAAAACGGGGCGTAAAGCTGATACATCAAATGTTGCGTACTGGAGGTGAGGTTGCGGCGACGGCGATCGAACGGCGGATGAAACGTCGCCACCAGCGGCAAATTCAACTCTTCGCAAATCTCCGGTAACACGAAATCCAACGGCGACAGCGTTAGCGAAGCGTGAACCAAATCCGGCTTCAACTGACGCAGGGCTTCGCTGAGGACTTTACTGGATTTGAGGGTAGGAATCGTGTACAGCGTCGATTTATAAAAACAGGGAAGGGGGACTTCGCAAGCCGTGGCATCGTGGGAAGTATCCGAAACGATCGATGTCGCACGGGTGTCGGTGTGAGTGTCGTGGCTGTCTTGTCGGAAGTGCAGAAAGCTGACTTGATACCCTCGATCGAGTAGTGCGTTCGTCACCTCGCGGCTATAGGTGACATTACCGCAAAAGGGCGATTTTTTTCCAAGCCAAGCGATGTGCATTCGGGATTTAGGAGAATTCGGTAAGGGGAAGCGGTGGCAACTCGAAATCGGCGACGATTGCGAGAACCTCAACTGAATTTAAAGATACTCGAAAGACAACAAATTCAGTCGCGATCGCCACCTGTCGCGCCGATCGATCGAATCGAACCGTTCCCTTCTTTTAACGCCCGCAGCGGCGCGTTTAACGAGCGGTTTTGGCTTTAGCTGCCGAACGGGAACTTTTATCGGCAATATACCAGGTTATCAACCCTGCGGCTACGACGATGGCGGCTAAGCTGGCTAAAACCGCCGATAAGCCGAAGAAGGATTCGGCGACGCTGGCTAAGGCTAAGGGAAGACTCAAGGCGATGTTGACGGCGTTGTTTTGCAAGCCGAACACTTTGCCTCGCTGTTCTTCGGGGGTTTCGGCTTGGATAATGGTTTGCATGGGAATTCCCACCCAGGCGGCGGAAAATCCCAACGCGGCGATCGCCACCAGCGACGGCACCAACTGCTGGGTTAACAAACTCAACGCCACTAACGAGGCTGCCATTCCCATCGAACCGTAAAGACTCAAGCGACGGGGGGCAAACTGCGATCCGATTTGTCCGACTAATGCCGCACCGACTGCCATTCCCGCCGCACTGGAAGCCAGTAAAAAGCCAAATTGAGAGGATTTCAAGGCGGGCATAATTTCCGCCAAACGCACCGCCAAAACTGCTAAGGCGGCAAAGATACAGAATAAGACAATTAATTGAACTAAGGCACTGCGAACCCGAGGTTGACGTTTGAGAACCCGCAATCCGTCTTTGAAGTCTTCCCACACGTGGCGTTTAGCTGAAGCGGCTTGGAGATTGGTGAGGTTTTCCCGCGTTCTCAGCAGCAGCAACACCATCCCGGCTAACACGTAACTGCCACCGACGACTAACTCTTGACTGAAACCAATGTTTTGTAAGGCGCGATCGGCGATCGCTAACATGGGTTCTCCTACGGCAAATCCGACGATGGCAGACGCCATCATGGTGGTGGTGTAGAGGGAATTCGCCGAGAGGAGGTGTTTTCGTTTGACGATGAGGGGAATCGCCGCTTGTTCGGCGGGGGCGAAAAACTGCGTTAGCGTGGAAACGAGAAAGGTAATGCCCAGCAACACGCCGAATCCCCAAGGAAGCCCTGCAAAACTCTGTTCTCGCGTCAGCCAAAACAACACCGGCAGAACCAACACGAAGACACCGCGCAACAGGTTCGTCACCACGAGAACTTCTTTTTTATGCCAGCGATCGACCAAGACTCCCGCCAGGAAACCGAACAAGACGGCGGGAATGGTAAAGGCGATGGTAATGGCAGATACCCAACCGCTAATGCTTTGATTCGCCGCCTGAAACCGACTGGCTACGATGGAAATCGCCATCACCAAATACACTTTATCGGCGATTTGAGAAAAAACTTGACCGCTCCATAAGGTCAAAAAATTTTTGTTTTTGAAAACGGGTCCGAATCCTGTTTCTTCTTCGGGTGGAGGGGTCGAGCTGTTTTTTGGAATAGTTTCTTCTGGAGTCAGATCGGGTTCAGAAAGCTGTTTCATTTTTAATGTAGGAGCGAGCTTCGATACTCGAGCGATCGGAATTTTGGATGGATAAAGATTTTCTATATCTTCTCATCCGGTGGACGTCGATAACGGCGTTGCCGCAGCGGATGCAATGTAACTATTCATTAAGGTAGCAGAGCGAATCGATCGCCCCAAATGATGCTGTGCGTATTCTCGCAGCAGTCGTTCGAGGGTAATCCAAGCGCGATCGATCTGCGCCAGCGGCGGCGTCGGCGACAGTTGCGGTTGCGAAAGCTGTTGCAGCAGGGTAAGTTCGGTGGCGTCGAGGTAGCGGTTGGGGGTAGGTAAATAGGCGGCGCGGTTGGCGATCGCTTCTCTGTCATCTTCCCACGTCGCGTTCCACTGTTGCATTTGTTCGAGTTTGAGGCGATCGAACTCCGCCAGCGTCACTACGCCTCCGGCGCGAATGCTAAACCCCACTTGCCAGTTAGGATGATGGATTTCGGGAACGACGGGATGTTTGGAAACGCAACAGGCGTAGACTTGCGGCGCGATACCTTCTAACGCCAGCAGGTGAAACGTACCGTGAACCAACCGCGATAAAACTTCGGATAACGCGGCATTTTTCGGCAACTGTTCTAAACGGTTTAAGTGTTCGGTTAGTAAGTCGAAAAGTTCCGATTTCACACCTTCAGAAAGGGTATGCGCCAGGGCAATTTCCGCGAGATACTGACTCGCCGTGAGAATGCCGAAATGACGGCTCAATCCAGAATAGGTGGCAATGGTTTCGGCTTGGGAGATGCGATCGAGGGATTTTCCCCGCGACAGCAACAGTTCGTTAACGACGAACAGCGCACTTCGTCCCCCGAGTTTCGATTTCGGCTTGCGCGAACCCGGTGCTACTGCTCTCACGAATCCATGTTCTCGGGTGAGAATGGTTAGCAGGCGATCGGTTTCACCCAAGGGCATACTTTTTAAATTGATTCCGGTTGCGCGATATGTTTTAGACATTGAATTTTCGAGGATCGATCGAGTTTTTTTGCTTTTTTATAGGTAATTCTTAATTAAATCAAAAATCGCCGTCAAATATGTAGATTCATCTAGAAAAGCATCATTAAAAATAGTTTTTTTGATTGTTTTTTTGAGTTTAAAATGTGTAAAATTCTCAGCTTATACGGAATCCGAATCTCAACGCTGAGCGGAGTCGAAGCGTTGAGTCCGAGCGGAGTCGAGGACTCAAATATCGGTTTTGACCAACCCGACCAATCCCTCTCTGTGTCCTCTGTGTCTCTGTGGTGAAGATTTCTTGAAACCTAGCTTATCGGGAACGGATTCCGTATTAAACCCCTATTGAAACGAAAGTATCTCTGTCTAGATTCCCGGCATCTTCAAGATGTCCGGGGATCTCGCGCCAAACATCCAACCTTAACTCGGCTGAGTTTCCGCCTCTTCTTCCTCCTCTTTTCCTCGACTTTTCAAAACCTGAATACTGTAAGACGTGCCGAGCCGAGATGCACCCGCTTCAATTAACTCAACTGCATCTTCAAACGATCGAATTCCACCGGATGCTTTAATACCAATTTGCCCTTTAGCAAACTCTTTTAACAGCCGAACATCTTCGACTTTTGCGCCGCCGTTCCACCCAGTACAGGTTTTCACGAACTGAACGCCCGAATCGATACAGATTTCCGTGGCGATTCGTTTTTCCTCGAGGCTCAATAAATTGGTTTCAATAATCGCCTTAACTGTCACGTTGGTTTCTTCACAAATTTCTGCTATTTCTCGATGTACCTCGTTGGTTTTACCCATTTTCAACCACGAGAGATTAATTACCACATCGAGTTCTTCCGCGCCGTTTTCCACCGCTTCTTGTGCTTCGTAAAGCTTCGTCGTCGACGTGGTGGCTCCCGTAGGAAATCCGATAACCGTGCAGACTTTGGGGCGTTTTCCCTGGAGGATTTCTCGGGCAAAGCGCACGTAAGATGGATAAATACAAACGGAGGCAAAGCCGAAGCGATCGGCTTCTTCGCACCACTGGCCGACGTATTGTTGAGTGGCGCAGGGGTTGAGGAGCGAATGGTCGATAAATGGGGCGATATCGATATCTAAATGCTGGTCGAGCATAAATGACAAACGTGAAAAACTTCGATGCTGCTGCCTTCACAACCCCAGAGCTTGAGGACACAGAGGGCGATTTCTTCGGTACGAGTGTTATTCTATCGGAGTTGGTCGATCGCCTCTGGCCAACTCATCGCCCCATCACCCCCTCATTACCCCATCACAAACCGGCTCGGGCAGTAATTTCGCTTCTTGTAAAATGTGGTAGAGATCCACCCCTTTCTCGAGCAAACAGGCGTGTCCGCTTTCGGGCAAAACGCGCAGTCGGCCGTTGGGAAGGCGATCGACCAATTCTCGAACTTCGGTGACAGAGGGTAACAGGCGATCGCAGGCGCTGGCAATAGCTAACGTCGGTTGTTCGATGCGATCGATCCGTTCCCAATCCAATTGGAACTCCCGCAACATCTGAATGCGCCAAGCGACGGCCTGAGGCGAAACGTGCTGCATGGCATCGACGAGGGCTTGGCGATTGTGGCTGGGAATCCGTTCTAAGGCGGCGAGAAATGGCAACAAGCCTAACGCAGACACGGTGTTGAGGAAATCGGGCATCCAGCCAACGAGATGAGATCCCCATGTTAACCAGGGGCGGCGGTTGAAAGACGAAGCGGGATTGCTCAACACGAGACGATCGAACGATCGCGGCGATCGCATGGCCACTTGTAACGCCAAACACCCCCCAAACGACTCGCCGAACAAATACACCGGTTGCTGGGTTTTCCGGCGTTCCCGTTCGATGAGTTCGATGGTGTGTTGCGTCAGTTCGTCCCACCCGCGCAAGTCGTTCGGCGGAATCTGCAAACAACGCACGTCGAAGGCTCTCGACAGTTTGGGCAGTTGCCAGCGCAGTAGGTGGCCGCTACCGTCCATTCCCGGTAAATAGACAAACAGCGGTAAGTCAGAAGCGATCGCAGTCGGAGCAATTAGGCGCATTATCGTGAACGGGCAATTTGCTGAACGTTAAAGGTTGACAGAAGAAAACGTCGATTTCGGTTATGAGGTGGGGAGCGCGTCCTCGCCTCGGTGTTTGGCGAGTAACTGTTCGATTTCCGTTCGGCAGGTTGTCGCCAGCATCGAGACGACTCGTCTGGCTTCAGTGCCGCGATAGCGTTGGCGATCGCGCTGGGTAATCCAGTAAGGACGTCCCACGGCGACGACGAGATGGTGGTACACCACCACCGGATGCAATCCCGAGCGATCGAACAGGGGTTCGCTGGGGTCGAAAAAGCTCAACAGGCGAATCGGAATCGATCGAAAGTTGCTTTCTTGCAGGGACACCAACGCTACAGGTAACACGGCGATCGCGTTGCGCGGATGCTGACAGGCAAACTGAAGGGCTAAATGAGCGAAGCCGCGATGGAACTTTCCCACCTGCGCCGGATGCGTCGGTGTCACCATCGGCGGCGTGCCTTCAGGAAACACCCCCACCGCCTCGCGATCGCTGAGGAGTTCTGTCCCTTGCCGTAAAAAACTCTGGTTGCGACGTTCGGGGGTATCGAGGGGAAAACAGCCCATTCCCGTGACGATTTCCCGCATTACGGGAACTTCCCCCATGTAGTGGTGACAGGCAAACCGCAACGGGCGATCGAGGGCAGCCATCAACGCCGGAGCGTCCATAAAACTACGGTGGTTGCTCGCGACTAACACCGAATCGTGGCGGGGAATCCGATCTTCGCCTTCGACAAACATCCGAGTTCCCAAACTCGATAACAACCAGCGAGAGAGATAGATGGGATGTTGAGAAGACATACAGGGCGTTCGTCAGGGAAATTTCGTTTCAAGTGCGTTTAGGGAGAGTTTGCGCGATCGCGCAGTCTTTGCTTAAGCTCGCTTTACATATTTTAACGTTTCTTCGATCGCCTGCGATCGCCCGAGGTCGTACTGAGTTTTATTCTCAATTTCTCACCACCGATCTCCAAGTTCGGAAGATTTTCTTAACCTCCAAAGTCAAAAAGTTCCGATGAGATGAAAGACGATCCCCCTCAACGGAGAACCCTACCTCGCGTGAGATCGGTTTTGGCTGGCTCGATCGCGTTTCTGAGACGGTCTCGTTTCGGCTGGGGTAGTGCCTCACAAAACGATAAAGAAGTGTAAACTGACCCGTGTATGATGAATAATGCTGGCATCTGTTTGGCTACTGCGTCCATGACTGTTACCCCGACCGAAGACAACCGATTTTCCCTGACGACACCGCTGTACTACGTCAACGCGCTGCCCCATATTGGCAGTGCCTATACCACGATCGCCGCCGACGCGATCGCTCGGTTTCAACGTTTGTTGGGAAAACCTGTGTTATTCGTAACGGGAACGGACGAACACGGTCAAAAAATCCAGCAAACGGCTCGAGAAAAAGGGCGCGATCCCCAAGAATACTGTGACGAAGTCGTCGCAGCCTTCGACGGACTGTGGAAAAAACTGAACGTTCGTTACGATCGCTTCAGTCGTACCACCGCCAACCGTCATGAGGCGATCGTGCGCGACTTTTTTCAACGAGTTTGGGACAACGGCGACATCTACCTCGGACAACAACAGGGATACTACTGCGTCGGTTGCGAGGAATTCAAAGACGAACGGGAACTGCTCGAAAACCGTCACTGTCCCCTTCATCCCAACCTCGAAGCCGAATGGCGCGACGAAGAAAACTACTTTTTCCGCCTCTCGAAATACCAACAAACCCTCGAAGACCTCTACGAGAGCCAACCGGATTTCATCCAACCCGAAACGCGCCGGAACGAAGTCTTAAGTTTCGTCAAACAGGGCTTAAAAGACTTTTCCATTTCGCGGGTCGATATGGATTGGGGATTTCCCGTACCCAACGATCCCAACCATACCCTTTACGTGTGGTTCGATGCCCTCTTAGGATACGTCACCGGACTACTCGATCCCGAAGAGGAGGCTACCTTAGAAAACGCCGTCAAATATTGGTGGCCGTTTAACCTTCATTTAATTGGAAAAGACATCCTGCGATTTCACGCCATCTACTGGCCGGCGATGATCCTCTCTGCGGGCTTGCCCCTTCCCAAACAGGTGTTCGGTCACGGCTTTTTAACTAAAGACGGTCACAAAATCAGTAAAAGTCTCGGTAACACCATCGATCCCAGCGAGTTAGTCGATCGATTCAGTGCCGACGCCGTTCGTTACTATTTCATGAAAGAAATCGAGTTCGGTCGCGATGGTGACTACAACGAAACCCGTTTCGTAAATATCGTCAACGCCGATCTCGCCAACGATTTAGGCAACCTTCTCAACCGCACCTTGAAAATGGCGCACAAGTATTGTGGAGGTGTCCTTCCCGAGATCGCCATCGATCGTCTCGGCGAGGATTGCACGCCGAAAGAGTTGGGACTCCCTCTTTCAGAAACCGTGAAATCGGCATACGAAGCCCTTGAATTTCACCGTGCCTGCGAAGCCATTTTGACTTTAGTTAGAACTTGTAACAAATATCTCGACGATCGCGCCCCGTGGACTCTGTATAAACACGGAGAACAAGCTGCCGTTGAAGAAGTTCTCTACGTCGTTCTCGAATCAGTACGATTGGCGGCTTATCTCCTCTCTCCCGTCGTGCCGCAGTTGAGTACCCAAATTTACCGACAACTCGGATTCGAGACCGATTTCGATCGCTGGGATCGAGTTCTCAAAACGGCCTCGTTCGAGGTTCACGGCCGTTGGGGAGCGCTACGATCGGGGCAACTTTTGAACCCGCCGAGTCCAGTTTTCCAACGTATCGAACTGGAGGTGAAATAACGATCGCGTCTTACACATCCCCTCAATCGCCTACCCCTTCGCGATCCCCGACAACGCGTCGAATTTTCCAAAGATCGCGAAGCAAACAGATGGCAAGAGAGAAATTATAATATAAAATGTAGCCCGATCTCGCTCGAGCTAGATCGCGGCATTTTCCATAGGGATTTTATTACTGATAACAAATTGAGGATAACAAACCATGATAAACGACTTCGAGCATGACTCTATATTTACCCCAGAACAGGTTCTGGAAAATCGAGGTCGCGTTGCCATCTTCATCGACGGTTCTAACCTGTTTTATGCTGCCATGCAACTGGGCATGGAAATCGACTACACCAAGTTACTCTGTCGGTTGACCGCCGGATCTCGTTTGTTGCGATCGTTCTTTTACACGGGGGTCGATCGCTCCAACGAAAAACAACAGGGCTTTCTGTTGTGGATGCGGCGCAACGGCTACCGCGTCATCGCCAAAGACCTAGTTCAACTGCCCGACGGCTCTAAAAAAGCCAACTTAGATGTGGAAATCGCTGTAGACATGATGGCGTTGGTGGGGGCGTACGATACGGCCGTTCTTGTCAGCGGCGACGGCGATCTCGCCTACGCAGTCGATGCAGTGAGCTATCGCGGCGTGCGCGTCGAAGTGGTCAGCCTGCGATCGATGACCAGCGACAGCCTCATCAACGTGGCCGATCGCTACATCGACCTCGAAAGCATCAAAGAGGACATTCAAAAAAGCCCGAGACACCATCCGTACACCTACCGTCCCCTGTCCGGAGTCAGTCACCAACCCACTGAAGGAAAACCTTCAACCAAATAGTCCTCTCGTCCCGTTTTCGTGATGACTCCTCCTCTCCCCGCCTCGAGTGTCCGTTTCCTTCTCGATCGCAGCGGTCGTCGTCTCTGGGCGTTGCTTCTTGCTGCCGTGTTCGCACTGTTCCTGAACGCCTGCTCCGACGAACCGACTCCCGAACCCACCCCCGATCGCGCTCCAACATCCCAAACTATCGATCCCAGCCTCACCTTTGAAAACGTCTCCCTCGAACAAGTCAACGACGACGGGGTGGTACTGTGGGAAGTCAAAGCCGATCGCGTCACCTACAGCAACGACCGTCAAATCGGCCGTCTGGAAAACCCCAGCGGTAAACTCTATCGCGACGGCGAACTCGTTTACGAAGTCGAAGCCGCCTACGGCGAAATTCAACAAGAAGGACAACAGGTTTTTCTGCGCGACAACGTCGTCATTATCGACAAGCAAAACGGAACTGTAGCGCGAGGGGACGAAATGGACTGGACGCCTGACGACGATCGCCTCGTCGTGCGCGGAAACGTCAGCGCCACTCACGAACGAGCCGACATCACCGCCGCCGAAGCCGTCTTTCTCAGCGA
Source organism: Geitlerinema sp. CS-897 (assembly GCF_028368005.1). Lineage (NCBI taxonomy): Bacteria > Bacillati > Cyanobacteriota > Cyanophyceae > Geitlerinematales > Geitlerinemataceae > Geitlerinema > Geitlerinema sp. CS-897. The sequence continues at coordinate 17,133 of NZ_JAQNCQ010000201.1, forward strand.
ACCGCAACATATCGAACTCATCGGAAGCATCGTCGCCAATTTCAAAGAGCCGCCGTTACAAATCAGCAGCGAACGGCTGTTGTGGCAAATGCCCGAACAACTGATTATCGGGGAAGTTCCCGTGCAAGTGGCTCGCTACGAAGACGAAGAAATTACCGATCGCGCCACCTCCGAAAGCCTTCGTGTCGATTTAGAAACCCAAATCGCCACCCTGCAACAAAACGCCCGCATCGCCGTCGTGGAACCGCCCCTCGATATCGTCAGTAACGAGTTGAACTGGGATCTCGAAGGGGAAATGATGTCCTCGGACGTTCCCATTCGCGTCGTTCACCGAGACAACCAAGTCACCCTCAGCGGAAATCGCGGCTGGATGAACTTCGTCGAGGAAACCTTTTATCTCAAAGACGGAATCGAAGCCTTGGGACAAGCTAACGAAGCGCAAATGACGGCGAACAGCCTCACTTGGTTCGTGGATTCTCAGCGGTTTGAAGCGGAAGGGAACGTGGTGTACCGTCAAGTCGATCCGCCGTTCCATCTCCGGGGACCTCGCGCAGAAGGGAAACTCGAAGATCGTACCTTCGTCGTCAGCGGCGGCGATGTCGTCACAGAAATTCTTACGGACGATTTGGGAGATGTGCCGTAGGGTGCGTGACGCAGCCAGAAAATGCTGTCGAAGTCAGGTTAATGTTGTTCCCGCGTCACGCACCGCCCCCAACCGGGAAGTGATGAGGTGATGGGATGATGAGTCGGTGCGCCTCTTTCAGGGAAGAGTTAAAAGTCTAGAGTGAAGAGTTAAAGAGGAATTCCCACTCTACACTCTGCCCTCTGCACTCTACACTGATAAACACGCAACCTTGTATATTGGCGGTGTACATTGGCGGTGCGCCTCTTTCAGGGAAGAGTTAAGAGTCTAGAGTGAAGAGTTAAAGAGGAATTCCCACTCTATCTGCCCTCTGCACTCTACACTGATAAACACGCACCCTTGTATGTTGGTGGTGTACATTGGCGGTGCGTGACAAAGCGATCGGTCTCAGGATTTACACCCTATTTTTCAAGTCACGCACCCTACGAGGGCGTTACTGTGCCAGGTGTACATTGGCGGTGCGTGACAGAGCGATCGGTCTCGCGTTCGACACCCTATTGTTCGAGTCACGCACCCTACGAGGGCGTTACTGTGCCAGTTGGGGGGGGTCGGGTTCCGGGGCGAAATGGTAACTGGCGTGAGCGCCGTTGGGATAGAGAAACGTACAAACCACTGAGACTTCCGGGTTGTAGCGAACTATCATGTCCTGCAAACCCACTTCTTTCCAATCGGACAGCATACTGTCTAGGCGACTCATGGGACGATATTGTAACTGCCAGTCTTCGAGTTCTGTGGAGTTGTTGTCCAACTGGCGCAGGATGACGACAGTTCCCTTTTCGCCCGTTTCTGAGTAGCCGCGATAGGCACAGGCACCGATGTCCGGAGCGTTGGCTTCGATGACGGCGAATTGCTGTTCTTTAGTTTCGAGGGCTTCGGGCATGGTGGCAGCTACAGATCGAACCTTCAGTTGAACTTCACGATTATACGTCGATCGCGTCGTCGGCCGGAGAGAGCTGAGCCGGGGACGCTTGCCAGGGAAGGCTGACGAGATCGGTTAAATCGGTGTTGCGACGGCGATCGAGTTCGTCGATGTGGCGTTTTTCGGCGTACAGTTGCTCTTGGTACGATCGCGCCGTTTCGGGGTCTTCTCGAGGATCGGTGACTTCCCACAACTGTAAAATCCGACGATAGCGTTTTTGGCAAATCGTTCGCTCGATCGCCGAAGCAGCAGCCCGCACCGCCAAGGGCGCCCTAGAGATGTCGATTTCTTGTAACTCGTCAGCTTGAAACAGCGGTATGACTTGCTGTAAGCGTCCTGACGCCTCGGTTTCCCATTCTTGCAGTTTTCCCAAAATGTTGGCGGCGTCGTCTCTGGGAGTCAGTTGCAGTTCGCTCAAACTCTGCCACAGCCAGCGGTGGTGAGACAAACTAAAGTAAATGTCCTGTTCTTCGAGTTCGCCAACGGCGCTAATCACGATCGCTCGGGCTTCGCAATCGTGGAGGTACACGCGCAACAATAGCGATTCCGCCCGTTCGAGCAAGCTGCGATCGCTATCGAAAACGGGAACGGGAATGTCTTCATCGTGAGATTCGACTTCCAGTGAGGTTTCCCAGTCTCCCTCGTTTCCAACCTCGCCGCCAACATCCCGTTTGACATCCCGTTTGACGGTTCGTCGCAACCGCGCGATGAGGTTTTCTTCCAGCAGAGGAACCCGCCGAGAATCCCCTTGACTGAGTTTTTGGGCGCAGGCGTTGACGTAATAAGTGCGGGTGGTGCTGTTTTGAATTTGACTGAGGAGTTTCACCAACTCCCGCACGATATTTTGATAGACATCCGCCTGAGACAAGTCTCGTTCGGCAACGATTTCCTCGATTTGCCAGTCGATCCACAGCGGCGTCGCCTCGAGGAGTTCTCGATACGCCTCGGGGGAGGCGCTTTGTAAGAATTCGTCGGCGTCTTTCCCATCGGGGAGGTTCAACACCCGCAACTGCACCATCCCCCGATAGGCTAAGTCTGCCACTTCGCCGATCGCCCGTTGTGCGGCGCGGGTTCCGGCGGCGTCGGCGTCGAAGTTTAAGATGACTTGTTTCGATTCGGTGTAGCGCAGCAGTTGTTTGACTTGTCCCTGACTCAGAGCGGTTCCCAAGGCGGCGACGGCTTCGGAAATTCCGGCGGTGTGGAGGGCGATAACGTCGAAATAGCCTTCCACCACCACGGCGCGATCGCCTTTGGCAATGGCTTGACGGGCTTTATCTAAGCCGAACAGGGTATGTCCTTTGTCGAAGAGTTCGGTTTCTGGAGAGTTGAGATATTTCGGCTGTTCGTCGCCGAGGGTGCGTCCGCCGAACCCGATAACTCGTCCGCGATCGTCGCAGATGGGGATGGTGATGCGATCGCGGAAGCGATCGTAATAGCCCCCGCCCTTTTTCCTCGGGAGAATCAACCCCGCCGCTTCGACTAACTCCGCCGGATAGCCTTTTTGTTTGACGAGGTAGCCGTAGAGGGTTTCCCAGCCTTTGGGGGCGTAGCCGAGTTGAAACTGTTGGAGGGTGGCGTCGCTGAGACGGCGTTGCTGTTGTAGGTAGTTTAAGGCGGCTTCTCCCTGGGGTTGGCGCAGAGCGTGTTCGTAGAAGCTACAGGCGATCGCTAAAATCTCGTAAAGCTGTTCCCGCCGCGACAGTTGCTTTTGAAAGTCCCGCTGTTCCCGTTCGTCGAGGGTGCGTACCGGAACTTGATACCGTTGGGCTAAGTTCAACACCACATCGGCAAACGATCGCTGTCCGATTTCCATGAGAAAGGAAATGGCGTTTCCCCCTTTCCCGCATCCGAAACAGTAAAAGAGTTGCTTGCTCGGACTGATGGTAAAACTCGGGGTTTTCTCTTCGTGGAAGGGACACAAACCCGCGAAGTCTTTGCCCTGTTTTCGGAGAACGACGTGTTCGGACACCACGTCGTAAATATCCATTCGTTGTTTGACCGCCTCGATGGTGTCGGGGTGCAAACGAGTCATAGCTTTCTCAGTCGCTGACAATGCAAACTTTTTATAATATCTCGATTGATATTCGCCGAAAAAAATTTGATAAATTTCGTTACTTGAATCGAGCGTTGTTTTCGTCGAACGTCAAGTTTGTATAACAGTTTTACAACTGATTTGCAATCGAGCGATCGAGAAAAACAAACAACAAGACCCGCCCCGCAAGGAGCGAGTCTCAAAAGACTGTATTAGAAACAAAACGTTTCCCTAACGGTCTAAAAGCGCGGTTTAGTAGCGAGCCGCGCGACGTTCGGAGCCGTTAAACCCATTGCGAGGACGGCGTTCGCGCGGTTTAGCTTTATTGACCCGCAGTTGTCGTCCCATCCATTCTGCACCGTTTAGCGCTTCAATGGCCGACTCTTCTTCCTCATCAGAAGACATTTCAACAAACCCAAAACCGCGAGACCTTCCCGTTTCGCGATCGACTGGAATTTGCGTTCGTTTGACTGTTCCGTAGTCAGAAAAGATGGCGCTGAGATCTTCTTGCGTGGCGTCGTAGGACAGATTTCCAATATAAATTGACATGGAGCAACTCCAGGAACCGAAAAGACGAAAAGACAAAGGCTCGCGGAGATTGCACGACCGGAAAAACTAAGCACCAGAATCAATCTAACCGCCGAACAGATGTCTTGCCACACTCTAGCACAGGTCGTTGAGATCTGGGCTATTCGTTTAATCTTTCTTTGAACGAATATTAGAGAAAACCGCGATCGCCCCAGAGACGGGCAAATTCAAATCCATGTAATAGAATAGCGAAGACAAGTCTTCGTCGTGTTTTTGCGCGTCTTTCAACATCTCGTCGAATTTAGGTTTTGAGTCGATGCACAGCTCTCCCGCTACCCCTGAAGCCTTTCGTCCGTCTTCTCCGTCTTCAACACCGTCGCGGAAACCCCAAAGCGCGAGCGATCGCACTGACTCTCAGCTGACGGTCGCGCTCGTCTCGGGGGCTGCAACGCTGGGAGTGCTGGCGTTGGTGGCGGGGGCTTACGCCTTGACCCGTCCCTGCGTCGTGGGGTCGTGCGATCGCCTCGATCGCGCGGAGACCCTCTCCCGTAACGCCCTTTCTCTCTTAGAAGCCGAACCCACGACCGACTCGTTCGTGCGAGCGCGTCAGGAACTCGAGTTAGCCCTGACAGAACTCGAACCGATTCCCCCTTGGTCGCTCCATAACGGTAAAACGCGCCAGCTCGAAGACCGACTGCAAGCGCGATCTCAAGAACTAACCTCCCTCAACCCCGCCCTCAATTTGGCGATGAGAGCTGCCGAAATGAGTCAAAACCCGCCCCATTCCCTGAGCGAGTGGCGGCAGATGGAACGGTTGTGGGAACAGGCGATCGCCCAACTCGAAGCCGTTCCCCCAGACAATCCCGCCCACGGTTTCGCCCAAGCCAAAGCCGAAGAATACCAGAACAACCTGGACGCCGTGCGTCGGCGAGCCATCCTCGAACGACGGGGAGAAGAACAGTTAGCGGCCGCGCGATCGGCGGCGGAAGTGGCGCGATCGCGTCAGAATAGCGCTCGAGATCTCGCCGGATGGCAGCAAGTTTACGCCACCTGGCGCACGGCAATTCGTGCCTTAATGCGAGTTCCCAAAGGGACGACTTCCACCGATACCGCCCGCGACCTCGTTCGCAATTACGGGCCGCAGCTTAACACCGCCCAACAGCGACAAACTCAAGAACAAATCGCGAAAAACCTCTACAATCGCGCGCTGGCGTTAGCCGACGAAGCCAAAACCGCTCAGGAACGCCAAGAATGGGAACGCGCCGTGGTGAAATGGCAGCAAGCCATCGGCTACACGCAACAAATCCCCAGTCAAACCGCCTACGCCGATCGGATTCCGCCGTTAGTGCGCGGCTACACCAACGCTCTGGTACAGGCGATCGCCGCCCAACAGCTTAACGAGACTATCGATCGCGCGAAACGGGATTTGGCGCGAGTCTGTGGCGGAACCCCCAAAATGTGCCAGTACCAAGTCAGCGGCGATCGCATCGTCGTCAAACTACTCCCCGATTACGTCGAACGGGTTCGCCAACTCGATCTCGAAGCGGCGCGTCAGAACAACGCCGAAGCCCAAGCCCAACTCAACGAACATATCCAACGGGCGATCGACAGTTTAGAACTCATCAGCCTCAACGCGGGCATTCCTTTAAACGTCCTCAACCCCGAAGGAGAGGAAATTGGGGCGTTCGTTCCGGGTCAATAATATTAGAAGGGGAGCAAAGGAACAGGAGAGAGGGGGAGAAAATTCACCCCGTAGCTGCGTTGTATGCAACGCGGCTACTCGACGATAGATCCAAATCCAAATTCGTCACCGCACCGACGCTACTTGAGAAGCGCTAAGTGTCCCTTCTGATAGACAGGATCGTCCCAAGGACGAATCACATCTTGACCGGTTGGCGGTTTCCAGGGAGCGTCGGCCAGTTGTGCGGCGATGGGTTTTCCGGTGACGGTGAGGGTGTAGCCATGAATTAATACGGGATCCAGTTGTCAAAGCTACGCTGTAATAGTTGAAACTTCAGACTTAAAGAGCGATGCTGAGAAAAGCAACGATAGTTCCCTATTTGCCAGTAGGGGAACTTAAAGAGAGATGAAGAATTTACCTATAGCAAAATCATTTGAATTGTGAACGCTCTCTGTAGTTGGGGTCGCCGTGCTACAGTACTTTCAGATTATAGGATTTCACGAATCAGTTGAATTAGTTATATAAAGGTGAAGAAGCTACATGGAATTTGTAGCTTAAAAGTTTAGCAGGTTTGGGAACAGGATTTGGTATCAGGTCGATTGGATTGGGATTGGTGAATGTATTGGGTGAAGTATTCCATGAAACCAGCGACTTGTCTGGGGAGATATTTTCGACTCGGGTAGACAAGCTGCAATCCTACGGTGCGATCGTCGCCGCTATACGCACCCACGATATAGTCATCGAACAGTACGATTAAGCGTCCGGCGTCGAGATCTCGTTTGATGTCCCAAAACGATTTCAGGGCAATTCCCGCACCGGCTAACGCCCACTGTCGCACGATGGCGCCATCTCCACCGATGAAAGCTGCCTGGACTTCGATCGTCGTTGAAATTGCTGGGGAACTCGACTCTTTTTTAAAGCACCATCGATCGAATTTTTCACCCAAGCGTTCCATGACGAGACAGCGATGGTGTTTTAAGTCTTGAGGTTGTTGTGGAATTCCATATTGTTCTAAATATTTGGGCGAAGCACAAACTACACGTCGGTTCTCTGTAGTTAGAGATCGCATCATTAAGTTGCTATCGGGTAAATTTCCCAAACGAACCCCCAAGTCAAAGCCTTCAGCAATTAAATCGACTGTGTGTTCGGATAGAAGCAAATAAGGAACGACCTTGGGATGTTCGCGCACAAAGTCAGCCAAGGCTGGCGCGACAAACTGACGGCCGAAGTCGGAAGGAGCGGTGACGCGCAACTGCCCAGAAAGCTCTGGTTTTCCAACCTCGAAGGTCGCTTCGGCTTCTGCGATCGCCGCTAAAACTCGCAAACAGGCTTCGTAGAAACGATGTCCTGCATCAGTCAGGGAGATGCTACGGGTGTTGCGGTTGAGCAGGCAAGTGGCATAGCGAGCTTCTAGGGCTTTAAGGCGTGCGGTCATACTGGCTGGTGAAAGACCGAGCTGGCGACCGGCGGCGGCTAATCCACCGGCTTTGACGACTCGCACAAATAGCTCCATATCGTCAATCTTAGTCATGAGTCGGTGCGATCGTTCAGTTTTTCTGAAAAGTATTTTTAAGTTTAAAGCAATTCTAAAAACAAAAGCAACTTGCTAAGCTAAATTCATTCAAAAGAAGCAGTCTACAAAAGACAATTGGCTATGCTAATTTTTTCTCGAGATCGATAGAGATCTGCTTCGCTCGTTCGTACAAACACGAGAAGTTGTTGTATCTTGAAGCTCAGATAACTGTCATGAAAGCTGTTGGACTTTACAAATACCTTCCGATCGCCGATCCAAATAGTTTGCAAGATGTTGAGATCGAACGCCCCGAACCTCAAGGACACGACCTTCTGGTAGAGGTCAAAGCGATTTCAGTCAATCCTGTAGATACCAAAATACGCGCACCCAAGGATAAAGTGGAAACGACACCCCGTATTTTGGGCTGGGATGCTGCCGGGGTGGTCGCGGCTGTCGGCGAATCGGTGATGGCCTTCAAACCCGGCGATGAAGTTTACTATGCCGGGGATCTTACACGTCCGGGGAGTAACAGTGAATTTCAGCTCGTCGACGAGCGCATCGTCGGACATAAACCGAAGTCTTTGGGGTTCGATCGGGCGGCTGCACTACCGTTAACAACCTTGACGGCGTGGGAAGCCCTGTTCGATCGCTTGAAAATTAGCAAAACAGGTGAAGACTCAGGAAAATCGATTTTAATCGTCAACGGTGCTGGAGGGGTTGGCTCGATCGCCATCCAGATTGCGAAGAAAATTGCCAAACTCAAGACGATTGCAAGTGCCTCTCGTCCTGAAACCGCTCAGTGGTGCCAAAAACTCGGTGCGGACGAGGTCGTCAATCATCGTAACAATTTGGCCGAGGAATTGAAACAGATCGGGTACGAGACCGTCGATTACATTCTTTGTCTCAACGATACAGACGGTCACTGGGACGCCATGGCCGAGGCGATCGTCCCCCAGGGACTCATTTGTACCATTGTGGAAAACTACAGACCGTTGGATATGGAGGTATTGATGAAGAAAAGCGTGGGTTTGGTGTGGGAGTTAATGTTTACTCGCGCCATGTATCGCACAGAAGATATGCTTCAACAGCAACTCCTCCTCAACGAAGTGAGTCGAGCGATCGATGAGGGGACGCTGACAACGACTTGCAACGATGTTGTCTGTCCCATTAATGCTAAACATCTTCGGGACGTTCACGCTCGCATTGAAGCGGGTCGAACCATTGGTAAAATCGTGTTGGCAGGCTGGGAGTCTGTAAATCTCAACACCTAAGACTTCGAGGGAACGGACAGGTTGCCAGGATAAGGTCTGTCACCAATTAGCTGTGGACTCCTTGCCAACACTGAATTTCAGGTTTAATCCGATCTGAAACTGAAATCGCTGAAAGCCTTTCCCTAAGTGGAATCTGAATTTAATTGATGACACGCCCTAGCGGTTCGCACCGAGATCTTCACTAGAGACAGCCCCGAGAAACTTCAAGTTTAGCCGCACGCCAGTACTTCCTGCCTGCGATCGCTCTGTGAAAGAGTCTGTTTGCCCGAAATCTAAAAAAATACGGATCGAGCGAGCTTCTCCTACATCCATCCGAGCAACCGCGATCCCCAAGCTCGGATGACTTTGATCCTTTGAAGCCATTTCGCTATGATAGGAAGAGAACCAATCTTTGGTAGAGCTACCTTAATCTTGGCTCAGCCGAATTATCAGGCCGCACTGAAGGAGCTATCTGATTGATGGACTACATTGAAAAGGTATTGGAGAAGGTTCGGGACTGGGCGCGGAAACTCATCGACGCCTTGTTAGGCCCCGACGTTCGCCCCGAACCCGAACCCATTCCAATTCCCGTTGACGATCGCCGAATTCGTCGGTAGTCTAATTGGTGTCCTCTGCGTCTACAGACTGGCTTAGAACGCTCGTCCTCCACGGGCCAAATTTAAATCTTCTAGGTCAGCGAGAACCCAACGTCTACGGCTCGGTGACACTAGACGAGATCGATCGCCTGATCGATCTAGAAGCACGGACTTTACACGTTAAAGTTTCGTGCTTTCAGTCTAACAGTGAAGGTGGGTTAGTCGATGCTGTCCAACAGGCTTGGGGGCAGTACGATGGGTTGTTGATCAACCCCGCCGCGTACACCCACACCAGCGTAGCGCTACGAGACGCGATCGCGGCGGTAAAAATCCCAACTGTTGAAGTCCACTTGAGCAACATTCACCAGCGAGAATCCTTTCGCCATCACTCGTACATCGCACCGGTGGCGATCGGTCAAATTAGCGGTTTTGGATATTACAGCTATATTTTAGGGCTGCACGCCCTCACACACTACCTGCGCGATCGACAGCCATCTCACTCGACTAGCGAGGAGTAAGGCGTTAAGGCTTCCCTTGAAGCTTACCAGATAGAGCTGTTTGGTAAATTCGGCAAGGAGTTCGCCAAACGGCTTTATTTTATTCAGTTTATTGATTTTTTATTCAATTTAATTTATCGAGTTCGATATATTGATTTTTTATTCAATTTAGTTTAAAATGAGATCGTAACAGTCACAGCGGAGGGTTCGAGACGATGGTTGCAGCATTTGACTCGTTCGAGATGACCGCTTCAGAGTATTTGACATGGGAGCCGTTGCAAGATTTACGCTACGAATTCATCAACGGACAAGTCGTCGCTATGACTGGCGGGACGATCGCTCACAACGATATCGCACTCAACCTCAACGATCGATTACGAGCCGCTTTGCGTCCGAAAGGCTGTCGGGTAAACGTCGCAGATGTAAAAGTGCAGGTAGAAGCGACGGGAAATTACTTTTACCCGGATGTCATCGTCAGTTGCGACGATCGAGATCGAACGGCGACGACAGAGATTCGCTTTCCCGAGTTGTTAGTTGAAGTACTCTCTCAGGCGACTGAAGCCAAAGATCGCGGACGCAAATGGGAAAACTACCGCCAACTTCCAACGTTGCAAGAATACCTCCTCGTTAACACTAGCCATCGACTCGTCGAGCGTTTTCGGCGACAAGAGACATTTTGGACGTATCGCACCTACAGTGTCGGCGAAGTGTTGGAATTAGAAAGCGTCGGGTTGTCTGTGGCGGTAGAAGCGATTTATGCAGGAGTGACGTTAGACGAAGACGATAGGAAAACTCAAACCGATTAATTCGATCGAACATTGCAGAGAAACTGGATTTTAGAGGAGTTTGTCATGGAGAACCGCGAACTGTTGCGACGTTACCGCCAAGGCGATCGCGATGCGGGGTATCAACTCGCCAGAAAACTCGATACCTCAACCGAGATTTTGCGCGAACTCGCCGAAAGTGAAGATTTGCAGATTGCAGAAGAGGCGAAATGGCACGTCAATCTCGCGGGGGAAGCCGAAGAAAATTGGCAAGCCGAAGTTGATGCGGCGATGGAAGCGGCGGATTTGGAACAAAACGATCGCCTAGTGGTGGAGATGCTGAAACTCGGATCGGTTCCCGAGATGTTTCTGAGCCAGTGGCTTCCCGTTGACGCAGGGATTCGGAATTTAAAGTATCCCGATTTACCGGAACGATACGCGAAACGTTTGTTCGATCGCCTATTTCGAGATCCAGATTTTTCCAAGCCAAAGTTACAATCTCTTCTGAAAACGGCGAAATTACCTTTATCAATTTTCACCCGATTTATCGGCGATCGCGATCCGTCAATTCGTGCGGCGGTTCGCAGCAATCCCTACTGTCTTCAATCTCTCCTCGAAGAATTCGATCGAACCGAAGAGACAGCCAAAAACCAAAATGCCGATCCAGAAACGTTAGCCGAACTCGCCAAAATGGATTGGTTTGAGGTTCGTAAAGCCGTTGCCGAAAATCCAAATACCTCAGTTGAAATTCTCGATCGATTGGCATTTCAATGCAGTTTAAAACCCGAAGAATCCGTTGAGATTGCCTTGGCGATCGCTCGAAACCTACAAGCTTCAGAAACGGCACTTGAGAGATTATCTCACCACGCTGACGCTCAAGTTCGCGAAGCGGTTGTTGAAAATCTAAATACAAGTGAATTGACCCTCGAACGTTTGTTTAATGAAAGCTACGAGCGAATCTCAGCATATCTTCAAGAATATCGAAGATCTCGCTTTCATATTCCTAGGACGCTTGAATCTCAATTCACGAGTTCTATTCCTGAATTCTGCGCGATTTCCCAACATCCTAACTTATCTCAACATGCAGTTGAAGAACTTTCGGATTTATTGCTGCAATTTAAAAACTTAGAGTTATTTAAGCATTTTGCAGATCAAGAAAAAGCTCCTTCTTTAATCTTAGAAGCAATCACAAATTGGGTTTCTCCACCTCAAATACTTAAGCGAAACTTGAAGAAAAGGAAACCCGACATTCCCACTTCTCTCATCGAAAAGATATACCCTCTTATTTTTCAGTACGAAAGCTCTGGAAAGTGCTGTCATTTTTTAGGTTTTTTGCGGCTAAACTTAGATAATTCAGAGATGTTAAATAAACTTTCTGAGTTGTGGAACGATCGCTTAAAACAATTAACACTTCCCGAGTCTGCGGGATTAAAATGGATGTCGAATTGTTTGTGGCCGTCGCGATGTAAAGAAGATGATGAATTACTGCAAAAATATCCAAACCTTAAATATTTGCATAGTTTCTTGAGATGGGAATCTAGACTTTCCGATCCCACCTATGACGACGAACAAATTGCGATCGCCCTCTGTCAAAACTCAAGTATTTCTGAAACGATAAAAAATCGACTTCCCGTCAACTGTTCTAAATTTTTCTCGAAGTCAAAGCCAAATTCTAACCCGATAGTACAAACGAAAAAATCTCAACAGCAAGAGTGGAAAGTGCGTGAAGATCGCCACAAAAAGCGGATACTCGCTCGCCAAACTCGAGATCTAGAAAAACTCAGTCAGCTTGTCGAAGATTCCGACGAAGAAATCCGTTTAATTCTTACTGAGCGTTGTTCGACTTTACCCTTGTTGATTTTGCGAAAATTAGCGCGAGATGCGAGTGTTAACGTTCGGCTTCGTCTCATCAATCCATCCAAACCTTTGAATCCCGAAATCTTTTCGGTAATTTTAGAAATTTTGGCTGAAGATATCGCACCAAAGGTACGAGAAGAAGTCGCGAAACAACCCGATACACCAGTTGAGAGTTTACGAAAACTCTCACGAGATCGAAATGCCTATGTTCGCCAACAAATCCTTCGCAATCCCAATACTCCCAGCGATGTATTGATGGATTTTTTTGAAGAATTATTGCGAAATTCTGAAACATTAAGACAACAGCTCGATCGCGATCGACTCCTTCGGAAATTTCCTCCAAACCTTCTCGCCGCCATCGCAAAACATCCAGACTGTACGATTCGCTATCGCGTCGCCTGTCATCCTAATACATCGAGCGAAACCCTAACCCAATTGGCAAAAGATTCGTATCTTCCCACGGTGAGAACCGTTGCCAAACATCCTAACACACCGGCGAAAGCGTTGGAACGATTGAGTCAGCGGAAAGACTTTACGACTCGCTATAACACGCTCACAAATCCTAACTTGTCCGAGGCGGTTATCTCGAACCTGTTTGAAAACGAAGGATATTGGGAAAACCAGCCTTTAGGAGAGGGGGAACATACAGAAGTTCCCGTCGATCGCGATCGTTTCCGTCAGGCGATCGCGCGTCATCCCAATACCTCGATCGAAATTCTGAAAACCCTCGTCGAAGAAGCGTTCGATCCCGAAGAAAACACCGAACAGTTAAAAGCGATCGTCAGCAATCCGAACCTGACATCAGATCTTCTCGATATTGCCATCGAACGCGCCAGTGTTGAAGTTCGTCAAGCGATCGTCGGACATCCCCAGCTAACGCTTCAACAGTGGGAACAATTGGCGATCGATCGAGATGTACGAGTGCGCGAAGTCGTGGCGATGTCTGCGACACTTCCGGCGATTATCGACATTTTACAACAAGACGAGAGTGCGACAGTGCGTCGGAATCTGGTTTTCAACCAACATTTACTCGAACCGTTGTTGGAACAGTTGGCGCAAGATATCGATTCCAGTGTACGTCAGGCGGTGTTACAGCAGGTTTTAAACAGCGACAATCCACCGATTTCTGTATTGGCGAAACTGGCTGACGCACCCGAAACCGAAATTCGTCAATCGATCGCCAACCATCCCAACGTCAACGATACGATTTTAGAGCATCTCATCCACGACGATCGCGCCAGCGTTCGTCAAGAGATTTTAGACAATCCTAACCTCTCCGTTTCCTTACTCGAACAGTTGGCGCAAGATATTGATTCCAGTGTACGTCAGGCGGTGTTAAAGCAGGTTTTAAACAGCGACAACCCACCGATTTCTGTATTGGCGAAACTGGCTGATGCACCCGAAACCGAAATTCGCCAAGCGATCGCCAACCATCCCCACGCCAACAGTGCAATTTTAGCGAAACTGGCTGATGCACCCGAAACCGAAATTCGCCAAGCGATCGCCAACCATCCCAACGTCAACGATACGATTTTAGAAAAACTTGCCAACGACGAGAAAATCAGCGTTCGTCAAACGGTTTTGGATAACCCTAAAACGCCGATTTCTCTTCAAGAAACAATTCCAGAATGGCAGTACCGTCCGTCTCCTTTAGGAAATCGTACCACAAGTCCCACTCTTCGAGGTGCGATCGTTCCTTTTAATCCAAAAACTGACGAGCGATCGCAAATCCTCGCCCAATATACTCAGTCTACCGTACCGTTTATTCGGCTGATGGCATTGATGAATCCCCAAACGCCTGTTGCGGCGTTGGAAGAGGGAAGCACATCGTCGTTTTGGTTAGAACGTTATGCTGTTGCGAACAATTCAGCTACTCCTCAAGAATTGCGGGAAAAATTAGCTTACGATAGCCATTGTCTCGTTCGCGCTGCTGCTAAAGCACAGTTGTCAAACCCAGATTAATCCACAAAGAGGAAGTTATGAAACCCGAAGCGATTCAAAAACTAGCCACTTTGGAAACTTTAATGAGAAGTCCGATTTACTGGGATGGTGAAGAACGGGGAGAGTTGAATGTATTAGATTTACTCATAGCGGAAAATTTTGTCACGCCAACCGATCCGAAATTTGCGATTTATGATTGGGAATGTCTGGAGGAGCGAGGTTGCGTTATTGAGGAATATAATCCTGGCGATCGCGACAATGTTTTAGATAAAGCTACCCAAGAGCTTCGAGAAACTATTTATCGAGAAGTTTTAGATATTCTCAAATCCGAGTTTACCGAAGTTGTCGGACTTGAGTTTAACTGTAAAAAACGTCAAGATTTTTTTGAGTTTTCTGAGGGATTGTTCTCATTTTATACGATATTGGGTAAAACTAAAAATAATGATTGGATTTGTGTTATTCCAACTTTGCCTCGAGAAATCACTTTTTATGAAGAGGACTATCCGGGAAATGAGTTAGTCCCTCCAAGTCAAGACTCGGGAATTCATATTGAAACTTTAGCGTTGTGCGATCGCCTGCAAAAAACGCTCGATCGCCTTCCAGTTATTAGTATTTATGGATACTATGGTGGCGGATATGATTATCGCTACAATCATAGGATTCTCTGCGAAGCATCTTCTAATCGATCGACAGCCTTTCAAAATGCTTTGATTAAAGCGGGAGCGCTCGAAATTCGTGCATTTGAGAATATAAATGAGGGTTTGTGGCATCTAAAAGTCGCGGAGTTTTTTAATTCTGACAACTTTCCTTATCTTTTCCTCTATCGTATAAGTTTTTGGGATCGCGATTATATTTATGTTTGGGGACTGGCTTCAGATGTCGATTGGATTGGCTGGCAAACTGGACTTGATTTCGAGTATAATCCGTAATTTAAAGTTGATTCAATATTGGAAGATTGGCGAAAATTTAAAATCTTGAATATTCCGAGAATCTGAAGAGATGATTGTTCCATAAAATAGGATTTAAAACGAGAAAATCGGGATCTTCGGAGTTTGAGGTTATAATGGAGGAAATTTAAAAATGAGTTTTTTGTAGAAGACTTGGTGAATTCACTCAAAGTAAGAGTGAAAAACTTGGTCGGAGAAGGCGACGTAATATTTTTGTAGCTAGGCTTGAGAGAAGAAAAATTCGCCTATAATCATTGTGGTGAGAAGACGGACGAACTTAACCAAACACGAAATGTAATAGTTCGATATTTTCTCATTTCGGGTCAACTCGTATATTTTAAAAACACCACAACAGGAAGAAATTGTTAAAGGGTACATCTCAAAAATGTAAATCTATACGGCTCTTCCGAACTTAAGATGCAGAATCAATCTGAAAAAATCATAGAAAGCTGACTCCTAAGCTCAAAGTTGCAGAAATTACGAAATCCATAAGCTTTGCGTTTAATCAGCTTTAACTTGTTGTTTAAACCTTCCACAA
>NZ_JAQNCQ010000202.1:0-6225 GCF_028368005.1 Geitlerinema sp. CS-897
ATTGGGCTTGAGTAGGGTGGGGCGCACCCGAATTCACGCATCGGGAGAGATTCCCTCTTGGCTGGTTGGAGAGATCTTGTCAGCTAACGGAGACTCGTAGAACGATGAATCCCCCTGCCTTCAGGCGGGGGAGAACGTCAAGATTGAGATTCGGGTGTGGGTTTGTCAGTTGTGGTTTGTTTGGCGTTCTCTCGCTCGCTGCGTTTTTTACGTTCGGCGGCGAGAATATCGGCCATCACGCTTTGAGCCTGCTCCATTTTCTCGAGGTTGCTGCGGTAGAGTTCGAGATCTTTTTGGAGTTTGTCATCCGACAACTGTAGGGCTGCGCTGGCTTTTTCCAAAAGCGAGGACAGTTTTTTCTTGTCTTTCACTAATTCTCCGTCGACCCGTTCGATAACCGAAAACAAGCCGATCGCGAACAAACGGCTGTATTTAAAGTTATCTCGACTGGCGATCGCCTGAAGTTGCTGTGCGACGGGATTGTCAGCTTCGCGACTTTCCGGCTGTGCCAGAATTGCCGTTAACTCTTCTGTCGAGAGGGGTTCGACAGCAGCGATCGCCGCCGCAGCATCCTGACGATAGCGATCGGGATCGTCGTCGATGGCGCGACAGAGGGCTTCAAAAATCGACGTGCGATCGCGCTCCGGCTGATACCCCCGCATCAAGCGATCGAACGCCGTCACCACCCCGAGGGCATAAATGGGATCGTATTTAAAATCTACGTTAACCGAGAGCAGGTGCATCTCGACCATCAACTCTTCCACGACCCGGCGATAGATCGAATTGACCGGTCGCATGTGGAGGCGATAAAAAGCTCGTTTAGTATCGGAAACAGTACGGACGTTATCCACAGGAGGTTTACTGGGGGCTGAAGGACTTAATAAGGTCTCGGGCGATCGGGAGTTTGGCCGAGTACGGCGTGCGTCAGGGGCGTTCCTACTGCGGTCTCGTTCCCGTCAGGTCGAGACAGTCGCAACGGTGGCACGTTCCCCGTTTCCGAGCGCATCGGAAGCGGGGGGATCTCCCAAATTGGGAGGACGCAGAACCGACGTTTCGGATTAGCTGGCCACGTTTCGGGGAACGCCTTCGAGGGCTTCTTCCTCCGTCTCGAAAATTTCAAACACGGAATCCATCATGGTGACCTCGAACACCAGTTTGGCCTCTGGATGCACGTTACAGATACGAAAACTGCCTTTAACTTTATCGGCGTCTCGCATTCCAGCAACTAAAGATGTCAAACCAGAACTATCGATGAAATTCACCTGTCCGAGGTTTACGACCACGTGGCGGCTCAGTTTAGAGATGCATTCCTGAAGTTTGAGGCGAAACTGCCAAGCCGTCGTAATATCCAGACGACCTGCAGGTGCCAGAACGATTACAGTCGTCCCGTCTTGGGTAGTATGTGTTTTCTGCTCGATGTGGATCACAGACCCTTCCTCGCACTTACAAACTCGACACGTTCCGGTTAGCGCTCCGGAACTTCTCGCTCGACTCGGTCTGCCTCCAAGCAGAACGCTCTAGCAAACCGTTTCAGCGAGCAATTGTACCCGATCGAGGGCGAGATCTCCCGCTTGAACTCGATCGCGATTTCCGTCGGCCTTTTCAAACGCGCTCGGGGATTGGCCCGTGTTGTCCGTTCGGACTCGCTCTGTGGGAGAGCGGTTCGGGTGCGAACTCACGCCCTTACCCGAGAAATCTTCAGCGCGTTACCGTCTCGGATCTAGGATACCAAACATCTCTTCTTCCGCCTTTGACAGACGGAAAAGCGAAGACCCCTCGAGGGAAGATACGATCGCGATCGTCCGAGCGACAGTCGTTCCGGTTACGCCGTCGTCCAGCTCGCCCAGTCTTGCGGTTTGAGGAAGGTCTCGTACAGCTTGGCTTCTGGGGTTCCCGGTTCCGGTTCGTAACAGTATTCCCAGCGCACGAGCGGCGGTAAAGACATCAAAATCGACTCAGTACGGCCGTTGGTTTGCAGGCCGAAGATCGTCCCGCGATCGTAGACTAAATTAAATTCCACGTAGCGGCCGCGTCGGTACAGTTGGAAATTGCGTTCGCGATCGCCGTATTCCATGCCCCGACGCCGTCGAACGATGGGTTCGTAAGCCGGAAGGAAGGACTTTCCGCAATCTCGTGCGAAGGCAAACAGCGATTCCCAATCTCGGGGTTCGAGGGCGCCGAGTTCTTTACTGTAAGTCGCGGCCGGCCCGTCCGGGTCGGGGCCGCGATAGAGTTCGCCCCGGCCGTCTTGGTAATCGAAGAAAATCCCGCCGACGCCCCGCGTTTCTTGGCGGTGTTTCAAATAGAAGTATTCGTCGCACCAACGTTTGAAAACGGGATAATACTCCGAGTGGTGGCGATCGCAAGCTGCTTTAACGGTTTGATGGAAGCCAGCAGCGTCTTCTTCAAAAGGATAGTACGGTGTCAAATCCACCCCGCCGCCGAACCACCACACCGGCCCGGCCTCGAAATAGCGGTAATTTAAGTGAACCGTGGGAATGTAGGGATTGCGAGGGTGCAGCACCATCGAGGTTCCCGTGGCGTAAAACCCGTGACCTTCTGCTTCGGGTCGCTGCTTCAAAATCGACGGGGGAAGCTGCGGGCCGAACACTTCCGAAAAGTTGACGCCCCCTTGCTCGAAAATATCACCTTCGCGAATCACGCGCGATCGACCGCCGCCGCCTTCAGGACGCTCCCACGAATCTTCCCGAAACCGTTCCCGGCCGTCGATCTGCTCTAATCCTTGGCAAATTTCATCCTGTAACTCTTTCATGAACTGGCCGATCCGCGATCGCGAATCTTCCGGGGGACGGGCGGGCATGGAGGACGTAGAAGGACTCGAAGTTACATTCATAACGGAGTGATATCACAAAACGATCGTAAGCTCGGAAGACTTAGTATATGGGCTTGCTGGCGCATCTAGTCTTCCTCGGGGCGACCGCGTTTCCCACAGAGTTCGCGGCCTTAAATATCATAAGGAATGTTGCGGACAATTTAGAATACTGTTTAAGAACGTACATTTTTCACAACAAAAAGATACATTTTCGTCTGCGTTCGCTCGCGAAACTCACAGCCGAAACGTTTAACATCAGGAGGTTTTAGTGGAACCGACCGTCTCGAAAGACCTGACCCCCGAATCCGTCTTAAACGTCTTGCGCCCGGTGCAAGACCCCGAACTTCAAAAAAGTTTGGTGGAATTGAACATGATCCGCAACGTGGCGATCGAGGGGGGAACGGTCAAATTTACCCTCGTCTTGACTACCCCCGCCTGTCCGCTGCGGGAGTTCATCGTCGAAGACTGCGAAAAAGCCGTTCGCACCCTCCCCGGCGTCGAAGCCGTGGAAGTAGACGTAACGGCCGAAACCCCCAAACAAGCCTCCCTTCCCGATCGCCAAGGCATCGACGGCGTGAAAAACATCATCGCCATCTCCAGCGGGAAAGGTGGGGTCGGTAAAAGCAGCGTCGCCGTCAACGTGGCCGTCGCCCTCGCCCAAACCGGCGCAAAAGTGGGACTTCTCGACGCCGACATCTACGGCCCCAACGGTCCGAATATGTTGGGTCTGGCCGATGCCAAAGTCATGGTTCGGCAAGCTCCCGACGGAAAAGAAGTCCTCGAACCCGCTTTCAATCACGGCGTCAAATTGGTGTCGATGGCCTTCCTCATCGACAAAGACCAACCCGTCATTTGGCGAGGTCCCATGCTCAACGGCGTCATCCGTCAGTTCCTCTACCAAGTGCAGTGGGGCGAACTGGACTATCTCATCGTCGATATGCCCCCCGGAACCGGAGACGCTCAACTGACCCTAGCGCAAGCGGTTCCCATGGCCGGCGTCGCCATCGTCACCACGCCGCAGCGCGTCGCTCTCCTCGACTCTCGTAAAGGGCTGAAAATGTTCGAGCAGTTGGGGGTTCCCGTCCTCGGCATCATCGAGAACATGAGCTACTTCGTTCCCCCCGACCTTCCCGATCGCCAGTACGATATCTTCGGATCGGGGGGCGGCGAAAAGACCTCCGAGGAACTCGGCGTTTCCCTCCTCGGTCGGATTCCGTTAGAAATTCCCCTGCGGGAAGGCAGCGACGAAGGTGTTCCCATCGTCGTTTCCCGTCCCGAGTCCGCTTCGGCCAAAGAACTGACGATGGTTGCCAAACAGATTGCGGCAAAAGTCTCAGTCGCCGCGTTGTCGAAATAAGCCCCGTCAAACTCGCCGCCTCGTCTCACCGTTTCAGTGTCTCATGCAAAAATCCCTCCCTCGTTTCAGCCTGCAAAAGCTTTTACAGCCTTGGAAGTCGTTAGATTGGTTTTTAGCCATCTCGGTCGTCGGTCTGACAGTGTTTGGCGGTTTGATTATTCGCAGTACTCAACTCAACGCCGACTATACCGACTGGTGGCAACATTGGTTAACTGGAGGTATCGGCCTGGCGATCGCACTGGCGATCTCCCGTTGGCGTTACGACGTACTGGTGCAGTGGAAGTGGATCGTATATGGCATTACGAACCTCTCCCTGTTGGCCGTTATTTTTGTTGGAACGACGGCTTTGGGGGCGCAGCGGTGGATTTCCATCGGCGGCTTTCACGTGCAACCGTCGGAATTCGCCAAGTTAGGGCTGATCGTCACCCTGGCGGCCGTATTGGAATCGCGCACGGCTGCTAGTTTTCCGGTAGTGCTACAAACTCTAGCCGTTACAGCGGTTCCGTGGGGATTGGTGTTTTTACAACCGGATTTAGGAACCTCCCTCGTCTTCGGGGCTATTACGATCGGGATGCTGTATTGGGCGAACGCCAACCCCGGTTGGTTGGTCTTGTTAGTATCGCCTCTGGTGTCGGCGATTTTGTTCGGGACGCTGTTACCGGTCTGGTTCGTTTGGGTGGCGGGAATGGGCGTGTTAGCTTGGCTGACTATCCCCGGACGTTGGATTGGAGCCGCGATCGCCTTGGGAATTAATTTACTGTCGGGGAAGTTGGGCGAGGTATTTTGGAACCTCCTCAAACCCTATCAAAAAGACCGAATTATTCTCTTTCTCGACCCCGATCGCGATCCCCTCGGTGGGGGCTATCACTTGATTCAATCCCGTATTGCCATCGGTGCGGGTGAATTTTGGGGTCGCGGTTGGGGCAACGGCACGCAAACTCAAGGCGGCTTTATTCCAGAACAGCACACGGACTTTATTTTCTCGGCGGTGGGTGAGGAATTGGGCTTTGTCGGCGCGATATCGGTAGTCTTGGTGTTTTGGTTGATTTGCCTGCGTTTGGTGATTCTGGCACAAAATGCCAAGGATAATTTCGGGTCGTTGTTGTGCGTGGGCGTTTTATCGACGATCGTTTTTCAGGCGATCGTCAATATCAGCATGACCATCGGCTTAGCCCCGGTCACGGGAATTCCACTGCCTTGGCTGAGTTACGGGCGATCGGCGCTGTTGACGAATTTTATCGCCTTCGGACTGGTAGAATCGGTTGCCAATTACCGACAGCGATTGAAATTCTGAGGCTGAGTCGTTCCTCTTGGAAATTTCCAAGGTTCGAGTCGCCGAGAGAACAAAATAGTACAATACCTTTGACAATTGGCGGTCGGTGGGCGCGAGCTATTTGCGCCACAGACCGGACGGGAGTTACGCATCTACACCATTCGTAGGGTGGGCAATGCCTGCCGACTTCCCCATTTAGTGTAGTTTCGCTGCGTAAGTCCTACCGGGTTAAAATCCGAACTCGAGCCTACGTCAATTTAACACTGAGTTACTGAGTACCCATGACGATGATTCTTCCCGGATCGGCTGTACGAGTCGTAAACCCCGACGATACGTATTACGAGTTTCAAGGATCGGTGCAGCGCGTTAGCGACGGCAAAGCGGCGGTCCTGTTTGAAGGCGGAAACTGGGACCACTCGGTCACGTTCTTACTGTCGGAATTGGAATTAGTGGACGCGAAAGCCGGACGTAAGAAGTGATAACGGGACTTTTTACAGTCACCAGCCTTTTACAGTGAGCAGTCAACAGTGAAGACAGTTGACAGTTTCTCCCTTGCTCCCTTGCTTCCCCTCTCCCCGGCTCCCTTGACCAAAAATAATGGGTTTCAAGCCCCGCCCTTCCAGGGCGGCATTATGTGTGTTATAATGATACCAAGCAAGCAAGTGTCAAACGATGTTTGTTCTCGAATACAAGGTCAAACCTAAACCTTATCAAGTCGAAGCCATCGAGGAAGCAATTCGGACGGCTCAGTTCGTTCGCAAC
>NZ_JAQNCQ010000203.1:0-11571 GCF_028368005.1 Geitlerinema sp. CS-897
AATTATGTAAATTCATCGAATTGGGCGCACTCAATTTCCAGATCCCCGGCATCTCCAAGATGCCGGGGATCTTATACGGGAAATGCTAATCGGGAATTTTGCCACCCAAAACTGATGTTTTTGCAAAACTGAGATGCACCCGGCTGTTGTCACGCGCATGAGAGGAAAACTAACAATATTTCCTTCAACATCGGGAATATCAACTGAGGTATCTCGGAGATATTTTTGCCATTCGAGCCTGGAAATTCCAGTTTCGTATGGAATGTTGTTGAGGTCTTGTTTTAAAGTTTTTATGTATTTTTTTGATGTTTGTTCAGCAATCCGGTTTAAACGCATTTGAGAAATGCTTGGACGTAAAACCCGTTTTGCAAATTCGACTTGAAACTCCTCCGTGATTTCTTCTGCAATTCGCTCTTCAGGATTTTTGCTGTTGGGATCGAGCCACTTTTGGATATGTGCATTAATTCCAGTGAAAAAACCTTTATACTCGATTGCTTTCTGGTTAAAATAGCCGAAATACCAGTCAAGAAAATTATTGTCTACCGCTGAAACGAGATCGTCTCCCCATTTTTCGAGTTCGGAAGAAGCGTAAACTTTGGCTTCTTCTCGAGCGTGTTGAAGTTTGGCACGAATTATTTGTTCGTAGGCAACCCAATCCACTTCAGGCGTTTTACTTGCATCAACCGTTTCAATTCCTTCTAAATTTTTGCTGCGATCTCTAGCAAGCTCAGACTGAAATGATTTAGCAATAAAAAATTGACCGATGAGGGGTAAAATCACAACCACAACAACGATCGACCAAAGAATTGTTGCTATTTTGATACTTGGAGCTAACTCAAGCCAATTAGTTTTTTCTGATTTTAGTCCGACTGCTTCTTGATTCTTTGTAGTATCTTTCTGGTTATTGCACAGCCTATAAACTAAATCTTTATTTGGGTTAGGGCTGTCTGTACAAACAATCTGCTCTTGCTTGAGTTCTTCCAGAATCACGCGTAAATTCTCATCAGACTCTTGGGTTGTTGATGCAAGTTCTGATAACGTTTTGCCCGGTGTGTTGTTGAGATTCTTTAAAATTCGATCCCTCAAATTTTCGGGTGAGTTATTAGATTTTTTTTCAGCAGAACTCATCTTTTTTTGCTCGCTTGACTTTCTGTAGCTTGTCTTTTAATCACAGCAAAGAATTGGTAAAACTAAAAAAGTTATCAGCAAACCAATCTAAGCTTATTTCAAATTCAGCTTCAGCAGCTAACATCACCATAGCCAAATCCATTCTTGAATATTACTCAAGAATGTGTATCTCTTCCCACGAAGAAAAATGACGTTAGAGACAGTGGTGAGATATTTTATTTCCCAAATATTTTAACATCGATCTCTTTAAGTCGAACCTCATTTTTGATTTTTTACATTTTTTATAACTACTGTATTTTTACGGATAGTTTTATTTGCTACAAAACAGACTTTTTAAAAAGATCAAATTTTTCAATCTTTAGTTGAATTTCGATTAAGATTTACATATTTTCTTTGAGAACCTAATGAATCCCATAAATCATCTTCATCCGCGAGTACAGCGTGAGTGGCGATCGACCCTCCTTAATCTCTCGTCACTTTTCCCCCACTTTTTACGGCAAAGTTGCAAAACGTTACATTTCGAGATCCCGTATCCTAGACACAGAACCCCAAACCTCCCAAAACCCTATGGTTGCCACCGCCGAACTCCAAATCACCTGGGAACCCCTCCCCGACGACTACGATCTCCCAGACGATCCCGTGGACAACCTCTACCAACCCGCCCTCGCCGCCGCCCTCACCGACAGCCTGCAAGTGGCGGGACGCCTCAGCGAAACTACCCTCACCCCCAGCAACTACGGCATCTGCGCCACCGTCAACGGAAAACTCGTCATCAAAGCCCCCGATTGGGCGTTCGTCCCCAACATCCGCGTTCCCCGTTCCGACATCGCCCGCAGCTACACGCCGCAACTCCAAGGGGACATCCCCGTCATCGTGGTTGAATTCCTCTCCGACACCGACGGAAAGGAATATTCCAGCAAACCCACCTATCCCCCCGGAAAGTGGTTTTTCTACGAACAAGTGCTGAAAGTTCCCAACTACGCCATCTTCAACCCCGACACGGGAAACTTAGAACTTTATCGCCTCGACGTAGCGGGAAACTACCAACTTCAACCCGCCAACGACGCTGGACGCCACTGGATTGAAGAAATGGGATCGTTCCTCGGCGTGTGGGAAGGAACCCGAGAAAGTCGCAGCGGTTTTTGGTTGCGTTGGTGGAACGAGGAAGATAACTTGTTGCTGTGGTCGATCGAACGCGCCGAACGTCTCGCCGCACAACTCCGCGCCGCAGGAATCGAACCGGAAGTTTAGTCCTGACAAGGTGACGTTCTTCGCGTCTACTGGATCGGTTTTTGGAGGGAGAGGGAGAGGGGGAGAGGGGGAGAGGGGGAGAAACTATTAACCGTTCCCCGTTCCCCGTTCCCTGTCTTCACTGGCGACTGGTGACTGGTGACTGGTGACTGAAACACTGTTCACTGCTCACTGTTCGCTGCTCACTGTAAAAGGTGACTGTCTTCACCCCCGAATCTCTTGGCGGACGCGATCGACGATACCGCGAACTTCCTCGGTTCCCTCCGACGCCTCGAATCCTAGGGGAAGTTTACCGGAGACGAGCAGTCGCAACCCCAACGGTGCAATACTCAACAAGCCTTTGATGTCGCGGAAGTAGTTCCCCACCACTTGCACGCCGAATTTGCGTTCGTCAATCCACCCTCCCTCGCGCACTAACTCGATCAGGACTTTACGGTGACGCACGGCGGTACTGGTTTGAGAATCGCTCTTTTCGAGAATTTTTCCTTTCACTTCACCGATGCGATCGAGGGGCGCGACTTCCATCGGACAAACTGAATTACAGTAGTAACAGCGGGTACAGCCCCACACGCCGGAACTCGTATTGTTGTAACTCTCCAACCGTTCCTCGGTGCGATCGTCGCGGGAGTCGAACAGCATCCGCTGGGCTTTGGCTAAGGCGTGAGGGCCGACGAATTCCTCGTTCACTTCCAAGGCGTTACATTCGGAATAACAAGCCCCGCAAAGGATACAGTTGCCGCTACTGTCGAACTTTTCCCGTTCTTCTGGAGATTGCAGAAACTCCCGTTCGGGGATGTTTCGTGCGTTGCTGCTCACGTAGGGATCGATCGCGTCGAGATCGTCCCAAAATCGCTTCATATCCACCACGAGATCTTTAATTACGGGCATATTTCCCATCGGCGCGATCGCGATCGCCGAAGAATTCCCGTTTGTCGTTTCCACCCGTTTGAGTTCGCTTCCGACGTTTTCTTTACAGGCGAGGGCGGAACGTCCGTTAATTCGCATCGAACAACTGCCACAGATGGTATTGCGGCAGTTTTTACGAAAAGCGAGGCTTCCGTCTTGTTCCCACTTGATGCGATTGAGACAGGTTAGAATCGTGTCGCTCGGTTCTACGTCCAGGGTGTAGCGTTGGATGCGAGGGGCGCGATCGCGTGTTTGTCGGACGATGTGAAATTCAACTTGCATGGGGCGCAGTTTCTGGAATGGGTTCGATCGGGTTTGGTAACTATTTTAGGCAGCCATTGCCGGGTGAGGAGACACGGATGAGACAAATTCAACGCTTGACGAGTCGGCGGAGGTTTTTAGGCTGGAGTGCGGCGGCGGTAGGTTCGCTGGCGTTGGCGACGCAACGGCGCAGTATCGCGGCGGACGATTCCGCTGAGATTTACGTGAGTACCGCTGAAGCCTTCATCGAAGCGATCGGGTCTAACCGCACGATTTTCGTCAATCCCGGCAGTTACGATTTAACCACCGTCGATCGCAGCTACGCCAGTGATGCCGTCAATTTCGAGCCAGTTCACGACGGCGAACAATTCCATATTTACGGGGTTGAAAACTTAAAAATCGTCGGATTGGGAGAGCGATCGCCCCGGTTGCTGGTGCGTCCTCGCTACGCCACTGTCCTCAGCTTGATTAACGCTCAAAACGTCGTTTTAGACAATTTAGAACTCGGACATTTTCCCGATTCGGGATATTGCAGTGGTGGTGTCTTCGGTTTAGCCGGTTGCAACACTGTTGAAATCCAAAACAGCAACTTGTTCGGCAGCGGTTCCTACGGTTTTGTGTGCCGAAACACGCAAAACTTCATCGCCCGAAACACGAGCGTTCGTCATTGTACCTACGGTATTGCCTCGTTAATCTCCGTTACTAACAGTCAATTTATCGATTGCGAGTTTTCCTACAACCAAAAATTTACTCTGATTTACGCTCCCGATTCTTCCGGAATTGAATTTAACGGATGTGAGTTTAACGATAATACCGTTTCTGACGAATATTCGGCGATGTTCGATGCCAACTTGGAAAACGCCATTGCCATTGAAAGCTGCAAGTTCGAGAACAACGCTGTCAACCAATTCGCCATGAATCCCGACGCGATCGCTCGAATTGACAATACCGAATTCGTCAACAACAGCTTTGTCGATATGCCCTAACTGAGGTCAAATATGACGATTCAAAAACACCAGTCCGTTGAAGGCTACTTCGCCGTACTCATGAGCCTCCTGCGCGATCGCGTAGGGTTCATGGCAGAAATCGCCCAAGGCAAACAAGTCAAATATAAAATTACGGCGTTACTCTTTTCGAGTTCGATTTTTTTTGCGGTTTACGGAGCAATTATTGGCTCTTTTAGCACCTGGATGCAAACCATTTCGTCAGCCGTAAAAGTTCCAATTTTATACCTAATGACGGCGATCGTTTGTTTTCCCACACTTTACTTTTTTAACGTGCTGTTTGGCTCCCGAAAAAGTATTGCCCAACACCTCGCCGTCCTCAGCGCCGCCATTGCCTCCATCAGTATTTTACTCTTTAGTTTTGCCCCAGTCACCCTGTTTTTTCTCATCACCGCTCCCGACTATAGCTTCTTCATTCTGTTGAACGTTGCCATCTTCGGCTTGACGGGATTTGTCGGCGTTTTCTTCCTCTACCAAGGGATGCAAATGATGTCCCATCAAGACGACGTAGACGGTCATAAAAACCGTAAGAATCTCTTGCAAGCTTGGTTGTTTTTGTTTGCCTTTGTCGGCAGCCAACTCGGTTGGACGTTGCGTCCGTTTTTCGGCGCTCCTGGGGAACCGTTTCAACTGTTCCGACAACTTGAAGGGAACTTTTACCAAAGCGTACTGCAAGCGATCGGTAACTTAATGGGTTTGTAACGCCCGAAATCTCAACTTTCCGAAACGATTTCTTCCTCTACCGACTCGGCGGACATCGTCCACTCACGCAGGCGATCGATCTGCTCTTTTTTTCCACACAACAACAGGCGATCGCCCGATCGCACGTGCGTTTCCCCGTGAGGAAACCGAACGAACCGCCCTTCTCGTCGAATCGATCGCACCTGTACCCGAAACCGACGACGCCAATCCAACTCCGCCAACGTGCGATCGACCGCAAGACTATGTTCGGGGACTTCCAACCACAAACAGGCGGGGCGGTTGTCGGGAACCGCCACCTCACCCGTCGCCAATTGCTGAAACGCCGCCAACTCCCCATCCTCTCCCACCACCAACAAGCGATCCTTGGGCAACAACACCATCGTCGCGTCGGGATAGTCGATTTCCTCCCCATCTTGCCGCTGAATCGCCATCAGCGTAATCCCTGTAAGCTGTCGCAGGTTCGTCTGTTCCAGCGTCATTCCCGCCAGCGGCGATCCTGTTGGTAACGACAGCCAGCGACTGTTCAACTCCTGCGCCGCCACCTGCAACTCCCGCGCCACGCGATCGGGTTCCCGTTGCGGACGCAATTCCAAATAGTGACTGTTGCGAATCTGTTCGACTTCCCGTTGAATGCGAAACGGCGAGAGTCCCAACGCCGCCAGCAGGTGCGATAACAGTTCCAAACTGCCCTCGAACTCCGGCTGTACCACCTCTTTCGCCCCCAGTTGATACAGCAGTTCGATATCTCGTACCTGGTTCGCCTGCACCACGATATCGAGGTCTGGGGCGAGTTCCAACGCCCGCTTCACACACAGCCGCGTACTCATGGCATCGGGAAGCGCGATCGCCATCGTCCGGGCGCGATCGAGTTCCGCCGCGTCCAACACCCGCAAACTCGACGCGTTCCCGTACAAATAGGCAATTCCGTCAGTTCGTGCTTGCGCGATCGCCGCTTCCGAGCGATCGATCGCCAAAACCGGACAGTTGGGAGTTTCTCGCAATCGCCCCACCAAATTTCGCCCCACGTTACCGTATCCACACACCACCACGTGACCCTCGAGAACGCTATCTTCCGGTTCGATATGCGGCGTGGACGTTCCCTCAAAATAGGGCTGAAGTGCCGGTTGCGATTCCATCCAGTTCAACAGCAGCGGAACGCCCTGCAAAATAAACGGCGTCAGCACCAGCGTCAGAGCAGTCGTTCCCGCAATGGACAAGTACACCGACTCGGACACCAACCCCATCGTTTGCCCCTTACTGGCCAAAACGAACGAAAACTCTCCGATCTGCGCCAAGCCCAACCCCACCAAAATCGAGGTTTTCAGGTCGTAACCGAACAGACGCACCACCGGAATCACAATGAGGGATTTTCCCAGTACCGCCAAGGCCACGAAGCCCAAAATCGAATCGAGATGTTCCCAAAGAAACAGCGGGTCGATGAGGGTTCCCACCGCCACGAAAAATAGAGCCGCAAACACATCCCGCAGCGGTTCGACGTAGGTTAAGGTTTGGTCGGCATATTCGACTTCAGAAATGGTCAATCCCGCCACGAACGCCCCCATTTCGATGGAAAATCCCAGGCGATCGGTCAAAATAGCGATGCCCAAACACAACGCGACGACTCCTAACAAAAACAGTTCGTCGCTCTCTCGCCGCGCCAAAAACCGCAACAGCGGCGGAATCGCCCATCGCGCCGCCGCCACCGCCGCCAGACCGAACGCGAGAATTTTCAGCAACGCCCAACCGACCGTCAGTCCTAACTCTTCGGGGGACGCGTTCAACGCCGGAAGTACCGCCAGCATCAGCCCTAGGGCTAAATCTTGCACGACGAGAATTCCCAACATCACTTGACCGTGGGGAGTTTCGGCTTGGTTGCGTTCCATCAGGGTTTTGAGGACGACCGCTGTAGAAGATAAGGAGAGGGTCGCCCCTAAAAAGATGCCTTGGACGGGATCGTCCGCCCAACCGACGAGGGGAAGGATCGCCGTGGCGACGGCGATGGTTAGGAAAATTTGCAACGCACCGCCACCGAGGGCGATACCTCGGACTTTTTGCAGTTCGGTCAGAGAAAATTCCACGCCCAAGGCAAACAGCAAAAACGCCACGCCAAACTGGGCGAGGGTTTCGACCTGGACGAGTTCTTTAATCCAACCCAAGCCAGCCGGACCGATGGCGACACCGCCGAGGAGATATCCCAACAGAACGGGTTGGCGCAACAGGGACGCCAGCAAACCGCCAGCGGCGGCCGCAGCTAGGACGGTAACTAAATCTAAAATCAGGCGGAAGTCTTCTTGCACGGGCGAAAGGAGAAAAAGGAAAAGTGTTAAGCTTTCAAAATCAGGATAGCTAGTTTTGGCGGTAGGCGAAGACGTTAATCATGACCTGCGATCGAACCTTCAGTTTTTACCCTCCCTGTGGATTTTTCGCTTCGGTAGTGACAGGGGCGACGGTAGCGCTAGCGTCGCTGACCTCTCCTGCGGCAGCGTTGGAGGTGCGCGTCGTTCCCGACAATCCCCGCTTGGGCGATACGTTGTCAGTGTTGGTGGAAACCGACGGTTCCGACGGGACTGCACCGACAGTTACGACGGGCGGACGGCGGTACGAAACCTTTGCGGTGGGAACGAACCGCTATCGGGCGTTTTTACCGACGACACCGTTGGAACGTCCGGGGATGCGTCGGTTGCAAGTCAGCGGCGACGGAACGGTGGAAACGGTGTCGGTGAACGTGGGCGATCGCGATTTTCCGATTCAAGAAATTTGGCTCTCTGCTGAAACCAACGCGATTGTAGGGACGGATTACGAGTTCGATCGCGTCGATGCGTTCAAACAACTCGTCACGCCCGATCGCTTTTGGACCGGGCCGTTTCTGCATCCGAGCGACGGACCGGTGACGACCGTGTACGGCGTGCGCCGCTACTACAACGGAGAGTGGGCGGGGGATTACTACCATCGCGGTATCGATTACGCCGCCGCCACGGGAGCGCCAGTCAGAGCCGCCGCCAGCGGACGAGTTGCCCTCGTCGGCCGCGTCGGGCAAGGATTCGAGTTACACGGAAACACCGTGGGCATCGATCACGGTCAGGGGGTTACGACAATTTATCTGCACTTGAGTCGAATTGACGTTCGAGAAGGACAGATGGTAGAAGCCGGCCAGGCCATCGGGGGAGTGGGTTCGACGGGGATTTCGACCGGGCCGCACTTGCATTGGGGGCTTTACGTTCGCGGCGAATCGGTCGATCCTTATCCTTGGCAACGATTGGGATTGAAGTAGTCGCTCGAGGGAAATCGAAACCTGAAGTTGCGCTCGGAAGTCAAAACCTCACCGTTATACGATGAAACGCCGTTTCGATCGCGCTGACGAACGCAGTATAATTTCAGAGTTTCTCACCCACCCGGAATGTCTTTTTGCGATCTCCCGCGTCGCACCCATCTACCGACTGAGCCGGAGACGTCAACATCGATGTAATCCACAACGAACAGGCTATGAGTATTGTCAAAATTGTCGAACAGGCGCTGGCAGATGGTTATCTCACGCCCGTCATGGAAGCGGAGGTGGGACGAATCTGTAACACGGCCTCCGAACTGTCGATCGAGGAGTACATGGCGCTCGATCGCTTGATGGGAGCCTTGTTAACCGGGGACGTGGTGGTACTGCCTCGCAAGCAGTTTATCAACGTGATGGAAGAGTTGGTTCTCTCGGAAACGATCGCCAAGGTGGCCGAAATCGAAGCCACGACAGATAGGACGCTCGATGTGGGAGATATCGCCGCCTACGCCCTCAACCGACTCCCGCCTCTTTACGCCACGACTGAGGAAGGTGCGAATTTCCAACGGGCCCGGGCTAGAGAACAACTGTTAGATTTAATTGCGAAACAAGTCAGCGACGCGATTCAGCAAAACTTGGCGCATCCAGACTTCTTCCCAGAGCGACAACTCCTCGGCAAAACCGATCCTAGAGAGGTTCTCTCGCAAGTGAGTACGTTGTTAGAAGCTTACGCTCAGAATATCGAGGCAGCCGAAGATAAAGCGAACGAATCTTAGGATTCTCTGCATTTTTATCCGATTCCTAGTTGTCGATCGTGCAGTTGGATTGACGATTTCCCCACGATCGCCCTACACCAAACCCCCGGTATTTTAAGAATGCTGGGGGTCTTTTCGACTCTCGCTGAGCGATCGCCAACCGTTGGTTGAGTCAATCCCTTCGGTATTCCAAACAGTCACTTCACCCTTTGAAGAAAGAATTACGTAATTTTACGGAAGACCGTTCGGGGAATTCACAGAGAAAAACAACATTAAAATGCTCGGATAGCAAGGAATTTGAAGGTTTCACAAAGTCAATTTCAAGCTGTATGAGGTTTGTGTAAAATTGACTACCTTTGTATTTACCAACTAAATTTGGTCGGTCATACTGAACATATAGAAAGGCGAACGAGATCGGCGTCGGGCCGTTCTAGAAACGATAGAAGTTCGGGGTACATCTACGCCAACCCTCGAGACTGAGGCGTTAGACCGCAGGTAACTCGAGTTGTCAAACTCAATGGATAAGAGGAAGAAACCCAGATGAATCGTAAATTTTTACTTTCAGTTACCTCTGGTATCGTAGCGTTCGGAGTCGGTGCGATCGCAACACCCCAGGCAGCCTCGGCCGGTACTGTTTCTTGTGATGTCAGCATCAAAGATGTCGTTAACGGTGCGTCGCTGTGCGAAGTCAGCGATACGGCAGACCAAGACTATCTCAACACCGATCCGATAACTGTCAACGCAGAAAGCTTCTTCGGAAAAACAGACTGGAGCTTTGTGAGCAAAGACGAAACTGGCGGTCAAAGCGGAAGCTGGGATATCGGCAGCACGTTTGGCGATTACGAAGACGTGATGCTCGTATTTAAAAGTGGGAACGATACCTTCTTGACGGGCTACTTGCTCGATGGTTCGCAGACTTCGGGAAATTGGACGAGTCCGTTCTCCAAAGATGTCTCTCACGTGAGCGTTTACGGTCGCGGAACCCCCAGCAACCCTCCGGCGGAATCAGTTCCCGAACCGGCGATGGTGTTCGGACTCGCTGCAGTCGCCTTCGGAGCGATTCGTCGTCGCCGTCACTAATCTCGAACCGATCCTTTTTCGTGTGTCAGTGCATCATAGGTCTCGCCAGACCGCCGACTTCAGAAGAAGTGGGCGGCTTTGTTTTCAATGCGGGTACATTTCAATTTCGTAGCACGATCCCTCCGCGCCTCGTCGAACGTCCAGCACCTCCCCAATTCGCAGGGAAGATGGGTGAGGTTCCGATCGCCAAAGTGAGATGCACCCTTCAAATGCCTGGTATTCTAGAAACTTGTATAAACTGCGATCGAGCTGAGGTTATGGCCAGTCAATCTCCCATCCCTGTCGTGATTAACGGTGCTGCCGGAAAAATGGGGCGCGAAGTCGTGAAAGCCGTGGCACAAGCCGACGACATGATGCTTCTCGGGGCGATCGATACCAACCCCGAAGTCGCCGGTCGGGATATCGGAGAAGTGGCCGGATGCGGACCCCTCGAAGTCCCCGTTTTAACTGACTTGCAAAGCACCCTCGTCATGGCCACCCAAGAGCAGCAACAGGGCGTCATGGTCGATTTTACCCATCCTTCGGGCGTCTACGATAACGTCAGAGCGGCGATCGCCTACGGCGTTCGTCCCGTCGTCGGCACCACGGGATTGAGTCCCGAACAACTGCAAGACCTCACGGAGTTCGCCGAAAAAGCCAGTACGGGATGTCTCGTCGTCCCCAACTTCTCCATCGGCGTCGTCCTCATGCAGCAAGCGGCGATTCAAGCCTCGAAATACTTCGATCACGTCGAAATTATCGAACTGCATCACAACCAAAAAGCTGATGCACCCAGCGGAACCGCCATCAAAACCGCTCAAATGCTCGGCGAACTCGGCAAAACCTACAATCAACCGATCGTTAACGAGGAAGAAAAACTCGCCGGAGCGCGAGGTAGCACTGGCTCAGAAAACATCCGCATCCACAGCGTACGCCTGCCGGGTCTCATCGCCCACCAAGAAATTATTTTCGGCGCACCGGGACAAATCTACACCCTGCGTCACGATACTACCGATCGCGCGTGCTATATGCCCGGCGTTTTGCTCGCCATCCGTAAAGTCACCGAACTGAAATCTCTCGTTTACGGTCTGGAGAAGATTTTTTGACATCCTCTCCCAGCAACCCGTTCCGGGTATGCAGGGAGATTCCTTGGGTCGCCCCAAAGATTTCCTGCTTCACAGCCAGCCAACTAGAATCAGTGACCCGATCCCCCGTCGCCTCGACTCCACAGGCATTTTCG